>DASPUW010000386.1:0-7669 GCA_035622675.1 Burkholderiales bacterium
GGAACGCTGCAGCCGATCGACCTGGAGAAGCGCTTCAAGTGGTGGGACAAGGTCGTGCCGATCTTCACCAAGGGCGAGTATCCGGATGGCCGCAAGGTTTCGACGCAAGGCTGCCTGCCGTTCAAGGTGCAGTACGTCGACGGTCCCGGCGCGACGGACTTCCACAAGGGACCGACGAAATGGGCGACCGGGGTGCCGACCGTGTACAACGCCGACACGCTGGGCATCCGTCCGGACAAGGTGCAGAAGATCGACAGCTGGGCCCAGCTCCTCGATCCGAAGTTCAAAGGTCAGACCGCCATCGTCTCAGTGCCGTCGATCGGGATCATGGACGCCGCCATGGCGATCGAAGCGCGCGGCGACATCAAGTACGGCGACAAGGGCGACATGACCAAGGCCGAGATCGACAAGACCATCGAGATTCTGATGAAGGCGAAAAAAGACGGTCAGTTCCGCGCCTTCTGGAAGACTTTCGATGAGTCGGTGAACCTCATGGCGTCGGGCGAGACAATCGTCCAGTCCATGTGGTCGCCAGCGGTGACTGCCGTGCGCTCGCGCGGCATCCCGTGCTACTACGCGCCTTTGAAAGAGGGATATCGCGCGTGGGCGAGCTGCCTCGGCCTGATGGCGCATCTCAAGGGGCCGAAGCTCGACGCAGGTTACGAGTATCTGAACTGGTACATGTCCGGCTGGCAGGGCGCTTTCATCGGCAAGCAGGGCTATTACAGCTCGGTGCTGGAGACGGTCAAGAAAACCATGACCGAGGACGAGTGGGGTTACTGGTACGACGGCAAGCCCGCGAAGGGCGAGATCAAAGACCCATACGGCACTGTCATGGAGAAACCCGGCGCGGTGCGCGACGGCGGCGCCTTCTGGACGCGCATGGGGAACGTCGCCTGCTGGAACACGCTGATGAAGGAAAACGTGTATCTGATCAAGCGCTGGAACGAGTTCCTGTCCGCCTAGGACTCGGCCGAGTAAGAGTAAACCGGTTCGCTCTCCCCCGCCCCTCCGCCATCGGCGGCCGGGGTCGGGGCGAGGGTGCGGAGTACGCCATCAAGCCGTCAACCGCTTCCGCCTCGTACCTGCAGGTCGCTCCCCTGCTGCTGGTGCTCGTCGCATTCTTCGGCATACCGCTGCTGATGATCGTCGGCGTCAGCTTCTTCGAGTACGACGGCGTCAGCAGCGTGCCGGCGTTTCAGTTCGGCAACTACATTGATTTATTTACGTCGCGCATCACGCTGACGCTCTACCTCAAGACACTGGAATACGCGCTCATCGTCTGGGCGATCACCCTGGTGGTCGGCTTCACCGTGTCGTATTTCCTCGCTTTTCACGTGCGCAGCATCCTGTGGCAGATGGCGCTGTTTCTGCTGTGCACAGTGCCGTTCTGGACCTCGAACATCATCCGCATGATCTCCTGGATCCCGTTTCTCGGGCGGAATGGCCTGTTCAACCAGGCGCTCATCGGGCTCGGGGTGACCAGGGAGCCGCTCGAATTCCTCCTGTTCTCCGATTTCGCGGTGGTCATCGCCTACGTCCATCTGTTCACCCTGTTCATGATCGTTCCGATCTTCAACGCCATGGCGCGTATCGACCGCTCCGTCGTCGAAGCCGCTCTCGACGGCGGCAGCAGCCGCTGGCGCATCATCTGGGAGATCATCATCCCGTTGTCCAAGACCGGTATCGCGCTGGGATCGATCTTCGTCATCACGCTGGTGATGGGCGATTTCTTCGTGGTCAATACCATGAGCGGCGGCCATAGCGCATCGGTGGCACTGGCCATGTACAACCAGATTGCGGCGGTCCAGTACCCGTTCGCAGCCGCCAGCGCTGTCGTCCTTCTAGTGATCGTGACGCTGTTGGTGGCGGCCATACTGCGCCTAGTGGACGTGCGTCGCGAGCTGGCCGGTTGATCATGCAAAGAGACCTCGGCAAGCGCCCCTGGACGTTTTACGTCCTGGCGGCTTTCTTCACGCTGTTCGTGCTGTTTCTGTACGGGCCGATGTCGGCCATCTACGTGTTGTCCTTCCAAGGGCCGACCGGCGGACTTACCTTTCCCATGAACGGCGTGTCGCTGCACTGGTTCACGGCGCTGTTCAATCAGCAGCGCACGGGCGACTTCGCCGGTGGGTTCACCCGCTCGATCGCGCTGGCCATCATCGTGTTGCTGCTCACGGTGGTGATCTCGGTCATGGCAGGGCTCGCCTTCCGCCGACGATTCTTCGGGGCGACTGCCGTGTTCTATCTGGCGGTGGCCAGCCTCATCATGCCCGGACTGCTGGTCGGACTGGGCGTGGGTTTGCTGTATCAGACCATGGGGGTGACGGCGACCTGGTTCGGCTCGGCTCTCGGCGCACAGCTCACCTGGACGTTGCCGTTCGGGCTGCTCATCATGTTCGCAGTGCTGAGCCGCTTCAACCGTTCGTACGAAGAAGCTGGACGCGATCTCGGTGCCAGCAACTGGAAGATCCTCTGGATGATCGTTGTGCCGATTCTTTTTCCGGGCCTGATCGCCGTGGCGTTGTTCGGCTTCACCCTGTCCTACGACGAATTTCCCCGCACGCTGCTCACGGTGGGCGCCGAGAACACGCTGCCTCTGGAGATCTGGGGTATGACCACGAACGTGACCTCGCCGGCGCTGTATGCGCTCGGCACGGTCACCACGCTCGTGTCGTTCACCGTCATCATCATCGCGCTGGGTTCGATCGCACTCATCCAAAGACGGCGCTCGCGCCGCCCGGCCGCGCCCGACACTGCACCGGCTGAGATTGGTCCAGAATAACCCGATGAATCGAAGAGACAGCCCAACAAGATGATACCGAGTGAACGTCATTCGACCGCGCGCGGCGGCATCGAGCTGGCGGGCGTAACCAAGCGCTTCGGCGAGACGGTCGCAGTCAAGAACATCAGCCTTAGGATCCCGGCCGGCTCCTACTGCTGTCTGCTGGGGCCGTCGGGCTGCGGCAAGACGACCATCCTACGAATGATCGCTGGCCACGAGTCGCCGACCGAAGGGGATGTGCTGATCGATGGCGAGCATGTGGTGGGCCTGCCACCGGTGCGGCGCGGAACCGCCATGATGTTCCAGAGCTACGCGCTGTTCCCCCATCTCAGCTGTCTGGACAACGTCGCGTTCAATCTGAAGGTGCGCGGCGTTCCGAAGGCGGAGCGCCACCAGCGCGCCCGGGATATGCTGTCGCGCGTGCGCATGCAGGCTTTCGCCGACCGTCTTCCCGCCCAGCTCTCGGGAGGACAGCAGCAGCGCATCGCTTTGGCCCGGGCGCTCATCACCGACCCTCGCGTCCTGCTGCTGGACGAGCCGCTGTCCGCGCTCGACGAGTTCTTAAGACTGCAGATGCGCGGTGAGTTGAGGCGCATCCAGTCGGAGGTTGGCATCACATTCATCCACGTGACCCACACTCAGATGGAGGCAATCGCCCTGGCCGATCTGGTGGTGGTGATGGACCAGGGGCAGATCGAGCAGGCTGCCTCAGCGCGCGAGGTCTACGATCGTCCGCGCACCGGGTACGTCGCGCGCTTCATGGGCGGGCAGAACGTCCTGGCCGGTACGGTAATTCGCCGCACGGCGAATGCGGTCACGATCAAGAGCGGCCTCAAGGAGGTCACGCTGAGCGTGCGCGGCGAACTGCCGCCCGAAGGCGCGATCTACGAGGCCGCCGTGCGACGCGACCATGTCCGGCTGAGCCGTGTCACGTCCGACAGCGGGACTCCGGGCGCCAACGCGGTGGTCGGGCGCGTCGTTGCGGTCGAGTACCAGGGCACGTGGTTGAAGATTACGCTCGAGGAAGCGTGCGGCGAAGAATTCGTTGCGAACCTGCCCGACAGCGTCTTCTTCGCCGACCCGCTGAAAGTGGGCGATTCAGCGCTTGCGCAGTGGAACGCGGATCAGATCCACGTCCTCGAGGCTTGGGCCCAGCGTCCGGCGAGCCCGCCGGCCAAGCGGACCGAGACGGCGACGGCGGCGGAGAACCGCTGATGTGCGCGCTGTGCGGCGTGTTCCTGACCGAGGTGCATTGGACTGACTCGAGCCCTTCGCCTTCCGGCAGCAGGGTGCGCACCCGCAGACACGAGCGCCTGCATCGCGTGGCGCTCGCCAACCGGATCCTCAGGCACTACGGTTTCAAGATCAGCGACTGGCAGGGCAACGCGTATCTGTTATCCGGAGCGACCGGCCAGACGGCGGTGCTCCCGAACGTGGCAGCGGTGTGGCCTGCGGCCGAGCAGCTGCGCAAGCGCGCGCTGGATCCGCTCGATCCGCATCTGATCGAGGCATTGGAGCGGGACTAGAGCCTGACATGGCCAGCGAATCGACGATCGCCGCGGGCAACCCGATTCCGGTCAACGTCATCACCGGATTCCTGGGCAGCGGGAAAACCACGCTGCTGCAGCGGCTGCTGCGCTCTCCCGGGATGTCGCGTACGGTCGTCCTCATCAACGAGCTGGGCGAGATCGGCCTGGATCACCTGCTGGTCGAGCGCGTGGACGAAGCGCTGGTGCTCCTGCAAAACGGCTGCATCTGCTGCAGCATCCGCGACGATCTCAAGTCTGCGCTGCGCGGGCTCCTGAGCCGCGAGCGCGAGCAGATCCCAGCCTTTGATCGCGTCGTCATCGAGACGACAGGGCTCGCGGACCCCGGTCCCGTGCTCTACACACTGCTCGGAGAGCCCGTCGTCCGGCACAGCTTCCGGCTCGGCAACGTCGTCACAACAGTGGACGCGCTCAATGCTGACCTGCACCTGTCGCGCAACCCGGAGGGCGTAAAGCAGGTCGCGGCTGCCGACCGGCTGGTCATCACAAAGACCGACCTGGCCGATCCGGCGCGGATCGCTGCTGTGCGTGACGTGCTCAGCCGGACCAATCCCTCGGCGGAAATCCTCGACGCGGCACAGATCGGCGTCGATGCGGACCGGGTGCTCGTTGAGCAGACCCGCGACTTGGCGCCGCTCACTCGGTTCCGGCCGCACGTCGGTGAGCCGGCAGCCGCCGATTCAGCTCAAGGCTTGCAGCACAACGCGTCGGTCGCGAGCCTCAGCCTGGCTCTGGACGAGCCACTCGACTGGACCGCTTTCGGCATCTGGCTTTCCCTGCTGCTGCATCGTCACGGTGACAACGTCCTGCGCGTCAAGGGCATTCTGCGGGTGCAGGACGCAGCCGCCCCGGTGTTCATCAACGCGGTCCAGCACATCGTGCATCCGCCTCAGCACCTGGAGCGCTGGCCGACGGCTGACCACCGCTCGCGGATCGTGTTCATCACGCGCGGGATCGACCACGCGCTGCTCGCACGTTCGCTGGCCGCGTTCAGCAGCAACCGCGTCGACGCACCGACGCCTGAGGAAGCGTAACCCGGGAACGTCCGTTTCGGATTGGTTTGGCGAGCAATCCAGGTCAAGCTCGCGGGAGGAACGAGCAATGGCAACCATATCTATCGACTCCGATCGACTGTGGGGTTCTTTGATGGAGCTCGCCAAGATCGGCGCCACCGCGAAGGGCGGGGTGCGCCGCCTGGCGCTCTCCGAGCTCGATGGGGAGGCGCGCAACCTGTTCATGCGCTGGTGCAAGGACGCGGGATGCAGCGTCTCGGTCGACGGTATCGGCAACATCTTCGCACGGCGCCCCGGCAAAAACGATCGTCTGCCGCCGATCATTACGGGCAGCCACATCGACACACAGCCTTCCGGCGGGAAGTTCGACGGCAACTACGGCGTCATGGCGGGCCTCGAGGTCGTACGTACGCTTAACGATCACCGCGTTGAGACCGAGGCGCCGGTGGAGGTCGCTGTGTGGACCAACGAGGAGGGCTCCCGCTTTACGCCCGTGATGATGGGTTCGGGAGTTTTCATCGGCGCTTTCCCTCTGGAATCTACGCTGCAGCGCGCTGACCTGGAGGGAGTCACAGTGGGGCAGGCGCTCAAGTCGATCGGTTACGCCGGCGATGCGCCGATCGGCGGCCGGCCGGTCGGCGCCTATTTCGAAGCCCACATCGAGCAGGGGCCCATCCTGGAGGACACCAACAACGTGCTCGGCGTAGTTATCGGTGCGCTGGGCCTGCGCTGGTATGACGTGGTTGTGTCCGGTCAGGATGCGCATGCAGGCCCCACGCCCATGCGTCTGAGGCGCGATGCACTGGTTGCTGCCTCGAAGATGGTGGCCGAGATCAACGCCCTGGCCTATCGATACCAGCCCGACGGGCGCGCTACGGTCGGCTTCATGCAGGTCAAGCCCAATTCGCGCAATGTGATCCCAGGCGAGGTGCGCTTTTCTGTCGATCTGCGGCACGCCGACGATGCGATGCTGGAGCAGATGGAGGGCGACATGCGCGCGTTGTGCGAGCGGCTCGCGCGCGCGGGAAACACCAGCGTCACGGTCGAACGCGTCGCCAACTACCCGGCCTGCAAGTTCGATGCTGCCTGCGTATCCGCGGTGCGCGAAGCTGCGCGCAAACTCGGCCTGCGCCACATGGACATCGTCAGCGGCGCCGGCCACGATGCCATCTTCATGGCGCGGGTCGCACCCACCAGCATGATCTTCGTGCCCTGCGAGGGCGGTGTCAGCCACAACGAAACGGAAAACGCCAAACCCGAGGATCTGGCCGCCGGTTGCAACGTGCTCCTGAATGTCATCCTGGACCGGGCCCGAATCGCTTGAGGGCCGAAGGCGCATGAAACCCAAAGTCGTGCTGCTGGCGACCGGCGGAACCATCGCCTCGCGCTACGACCCGGCGCTCGGCCGGACAGTCGCCTCTCAGCGCGCCGAAGATCTGCTCGAGGCGTTGCCGCAGGTCGCGGGCGTGCTGGACATCGAAGTGGAGAACTTCGCCACCATCCCGAGCTTCGACATGAGCGTGCAGTTCGCTTTCTCCCTTGCGCGACGCATCGGCGAGATCCTGGCCCGACCAGATGTGGCGGGCGTGGTCGTCACGCACGGGACGGATACGATGGAGGAGACGAGCTACCTCGCGGATCTGCTCGTCGAGTCGGACAAGCCAGCGGTCTTCACCGGCGCGCAGCGCGCTCACGACGACCCGCAATCCGATGGCCCCTTCAACCTGCGCAACGCCCTGCTCGTCGCGGCGTCTCCGCTTGCGCGCGGTTTGGGCGCGGTCGTCTGCTTCAACGGCACGATCCATGCGGCACGCGACGTGACCAAGGTGCACGCAAGCGCGGTGGAGACCTTTCAATCCTACGAGCGCGGAGCGCTTGGCGTGGTCGATGGCGGCAAGGTGGTGATTCACCGGCGGCCGCTGCTGCGCCGATCATTCAAGATCGATCGGCTGGAAGAGCGAGTGGAGCTGTTCCGCCTCGCGCTCGGGGTGGATCTGCGCGGCCTCGAGGCGGCTATCGAGCGCGGCATGGCCGGCCTCGTCATCGAAGCGTTCGGACGCGGCAACGGCCCCACCCGTTTGAGCGCCCTGGTGCGGCTCGCTGCGCAGAAGAACATCGTCGTTCTCGTGACTTCGCGCTGTCCCGCGGGAAGGGTGGAGCCGCTCTACGGGGGAGGCGGCGGCGGCCGCGACCTCGCCGATGCCGGTGCGCTGTTCGTTGGCGATCTCAAGGGGCCGAAGGCGCGGCTCCTGCTGATGGTATTGCTCTCAGCAGGCGAGACGAAGGCGCAGATGGCGGAAACGCTGGCAGCCATCGCGCCCTGA
>DASPUW010000387.1:0-5836 GCA_035622675.1 Burkholderiales bacterium
CCGACAACCAAACGGGAGACTGAAGACGATGGTCAAACTACACACCAACCTCGGGACGATCACGCTGGAGCTCGAGGCAGAGAAAGCGCCCGCGACGGTCGAGAACTTCCTGGCCTACGTCAACGGTGGTTTCTACAGCAACACGATCTTTCACCGCGTGATCGACGGCTTCATGGTGCAAGGCGGCGGCTTTGAGCCCGGCATGAAGCAGAAACCCACGCGCACCGCCATCAAGAACGAGGCGGACAACGGCCTCAAGAACCAAGCCTATACCGTTGCCATGGCGCGCACCCCCGACCCTCATTCGGCGTCAAGCCAGTTCTTCATCAACGTGAGCGACAACGCCTTTCTCGACTTCCGCGCGCCCAACCCGAACCAGTACGGCTACTGCGT
Source organism: Burkholderiales bacterium (assembly GCA_035622675.1). Taxonomy (GTDB): domain Bacteria; phylum Pseudomonadota; class Gammaproteobacteria; order Burkholderiales; family SHXO01; genus SHXO01. Next base: position 394 of record DASPUW010000387.1, read on the forward strand.
GTTCGGACGCGTGGTGGAAGGCAAGGATGTCGTCGACCAGATCAAGAAGGTGGCTACCACCAAGCGCGCAGGCCACGGCGACGTGCCGGTCGAGGATGTCGTCATCACGAAGGCCGAGGAAGTCTAGAACCTATCTCAATATTCCCCATGCAGTGAAGGGTGAAGGAAGTAAAGGCGTGAAGGGTCAGATACTTTCTCGCATTCGCTCTACACTGCCGCTGTGCCGTACACCGCATTCATCTCCGACCTGCACCTGAGCGACTCGCGGCCCGGGATCAATCGCGTCTTCTTCCAGTTCCTGCTCGGCCCGGCCCGCACGGCTGACGCTCTGTACATCCTCGGCGACTTGTTCGAGTACTGGGCTGGCGACGACGACCTCGGCGACCCGTTCAACGCGCGCGTCGCAGCGGGCCTGAAAAACCTGGTCGATGCGGGCGTTCCCGTGTACCTGATGCACGGGAACCGGGACTTTCTCATGTTCGACGGTTTTGTCCGCGCTTCGGGCGCGAAGCTGCTGCCCGACCCGACGGTCCTCGACTTGTACGGCACCCGTACCGTGCTGCTGCACGGCGACACGCTGTGCACGCAGGACGAGCGCTACCAGAAGTTCCGCCGTCACGCGCGCAAGCGCTTCTGGCAGCGCGTGTTCCTGGCTCAGCCGCTCTGGCTTCGCAAGTTCAGAATCGAGCGCGCGCGGGTCAGAAGCGAACGCAGAAAACGAGCCATGGACGCGGACATCATGGATGTCGCCACGGACGCAGTGGACCAGAGCTTTCGCGATTGCGGCTGCGTGCGCATGATACACGGCCATACGCATCGTCCTGCGCGTCACATCCACGTGGTGGACGGCCAGCCCCGAGAGCGCTGGGTCCTGGCGGACTGGTACAAGAAAGGGCAGTACCTGCGCGTCAGCGCAGAAGGCTGCACACCGGTCGATCTCGACTGACGGCCGTGATGGCCGTTCAGGGTTTCAGTCCTCGCTCCAGGTCGGCGCGCAAGTCGGAAATCCCTTCCAGGCCGACCGCCACGCGCAGCAATCCTTCGCCGATGCCGGCCTTCTCGCGGGCGGCCGGGGAAAGGCGGCCGTGCGTAGTGCTCGCCGGGTGAGTGATGGTGGTCTTCACATCGCCCAGATTGGCCGTGATCGAGATGAGCCGGGTTGCGTCCACCACGCGCCAGGCGGCTTCGCGCCCTCCCTTCACCACGAACGAGACGATCGCTCCGCCGCTCGACTGCTGACGCCGGGCAAGCGCGTGCTGGGGATGCGAAGGCAGGCCTGGGTACAACACACGCTCGACGCCCGGGTGCTGCTCGAGCCATTGGGCCAACGCCAGCGCTCCGGCGCTCTGTGCCTCCATGCGCAGCTTGAGCGTCTCCAGGCCCTTGAGGATGACCCAGGCGTTGAACGGGCTCAAGGTCGGGCCGGCGTTGCGCAGGAAGGTGGTCAGCGGCTCCTGGATCAGGTCGCGCTTGCCCAGCACCGCACCGCCCAGCACCCGGCCCTGCCCGTCCAGATATTTGGTGGCGGAATGGATGACGACATCCGCGCCCAGCTCGATGGGACGCTGCAGCGCCGGGCTGCAGAAGCAGTTGTCCACGACCAGCAGTGCGCTCGCACCGCGCGCGAGCGCGCTCAGCGCCGCAATGTCCGAAATCTCGGTAAGGGGGTTTGACGGCGTCTCGACGAACAGCAGCTTCGTGCTCGGCGTGACCGCCGCCTGCCACTCGCCCACGTCGGTCGCTGAAACAAAAGTCGTAGTGATGCCGAAGCGGGGCAGCCAGTTGTTGAGCAGCTGCACTGTCGCGCCGAACAGCCCGCGCGAGGCAACGATATGGTCGCCTGCGCGCGTAAAGCACATCACGCAGGCGAGGATCGCGGACATGCCGGAAGCAGTGCCCACACAGGTCTCGGCGCCTTCGAGTGCGGCCAGGCGCTCCTGCAGCATGTCCACCGTGGGGTTGGTGTAACGCGAGTAAACCTGGCCCGCCTCCTCGCCCGAGAAGCGGGCAGCCGCCTGCGCGGCGCTGTGGAACACGAAGCTCGACGTGAGGTAGAGAGCCTCGGCATGCTCATTGAACTGGCTGCGCTGAACGCCTGCACGCACGGCCAGGGTATCGAATTCGGTCATCGTCTCAACCCTCCTCCCCGAATCGGTCGCCCCGGCCCTCGGGGTTCGCGCCCTAAAGTTCGGCCGGTGCTGGACGTTAGGCCGGGAGCGGCCGCGCCCAAGAACAAAAAAACCCGTCCAGCCAAGGCCGGGACGGGTTCGTCCGCGCTTTAGCTGGATTTGTATTGCGCCCGCAAGCTGACGATCAAATCGGCGCAAGGTAATCCTACTGGTGTTCTGTGCATTTGGCAACGTGGGATGCCGTCGCGCGCTTGGGGACGCGCTCCGGATTCACGTGGCTTGGTTCTTGCTGCCCCTCCCCCCGGATTCTCTATGGAAGCGCTGTCGGCACCCATCGCAGACACGAGGCGCGGACCGTTGGTCGGCACCAAGGTCGGCAAATACGAGCTCACGCGTCTGCTCGGCAGCGGCACGACCAGCAGCGTGTACCTGGCACGCGATCCGGCGACTGCGCGCGACGTAGCGGTCAAGCTGTTCTCGATCGACCAGTCGACCGATCCCGAGCAGGCCACGCTGATCCGCAAGTTCTTCCTCACCGAGGTACTGCTCGCGCAGAAGCTGAGGCACCCCAACATCGTGCAGATCTACGACTCCGCGGTGGACGACAACCGGGCGTACATCGCCATGGAGCACGTGCACGGCACCACGCTCGACAAGTACTGCAAGGGCGGCAGCCTGCTCGACTTCAAGCGCGTGGCCGAGATCCTGCAGACCGTCTGCGCCGCGCTCGACTACGCCGAGCAATACGGCGTCATCCACCGCGACATCAAGCCCGACAACATATTGCTGACCGAGAACCTGGAACCGAAGGTCTCGGACTTCGGCTCGGCGCTGAGCCTCGACAGCACGCGCATGTCCGTGGTCGAAGGAGTTGGCTCACCGGCCTACATGTCGCCGGAGCAGATCCAAGGGGAGTCGCTCACTTCGCGCAGCGACATGTTCTCGCTCGGCATGGTGCTGTACAAGATGCTGACCGGCACGCTCGCCTTCACCGCCTCCACGCACTACGGGATCGTCGAGCAGATCCTGCGCACCCAGCCGCAGGTGCCGAGCGCGCGCCGCCCCGGTGTGCCCGAGGCGCTCGACGCCGTGTTCCTGCGCGCGACCGCCAAGAACCCCAAAGAGCGCTTCGGCTCGTGGCGCGAGTTTGCCGAGGCGCTGGCGCCGTTTTCGGGGCGCTCGGTGTCGAACGTCGAGCTGTCCACCGAGGCCGATAAGCTGCAAGCGCTGAAGGGGCTCGCCTTCTTTGCAAGTTTCGAGGACGACGATCTCACCGAAGTCCTGCGTTTCCTGACCTGGCAGCGGCACCCTGCCGACACGGTGCTGATCACGGAGCAGCAGGCGGACTACGGTTTCTACGTGCTGGTGCGCGGGCAGGCTCGGATCGCCAAGAACGGCACGCTGCTGCGCGTGGTCGATCCAGGCACGTGCCTCGGCGAGATTTCTTTTCTGTCGCGCAGCAAGATCAAGAGCGCAATCACAATCTCCGCCGTCACCGACATCACCGTGGCGAGGGTCGATCCGATCGAGCTGTCGCGCTGCTCCGACAAGTGCGTGCGTCGCTTCAGCGATGCTTTCCTCGCGGCGATCGCCGAGCGCCTGATCGCCTCCGACATGCGCCTCTCGGAGCTGCTGGTGGAGCGCAGCATCACGCTGTTCTGATACGGACCGCGCCCGACGGAGGTACAACGCGTGACTCGACAACAGACCCTGCCCGGGCAGAGCGCGGCGAGTGCGGGCTCGCACGATCTGGGGCGACTCGTCGGCCGCGCTGGCGCAGCGCTCAATCTTCAGTGCCGCGCGGCGCACCAGGAGCTCACGCAGACGCAGCTGCTCCTGGCCGACGCCACGCGTAAGCTGCTCGATAGCTTCCATGCCGCCAATCACGCGCTCGCCGGCCTCGGCATGCAGGTGGAAGACGCCGCTACGCGCGTCGGGCAGAGCCTGCTGGCCGCGTCTCAGCACCTGCAGTTCTCCGATCTCGTCGGGCAGCTGCTCGCCACCACCGAGCAGCGCGTGGACCGCCTGCTGCTCGTGTCCCAGCGGCTGCAGGAGCTAATCCAGGCGATGGACGCTCCGCGTACCGATGCCCAGGCGAGCGGGGACGCGCACGTCGCCGGGGAGAAGCGCGCGTTTCTCGAGGCAGTCGCGGCGCTCGAATCCTGCGGAGACAGCCGCGTCAAGCAACGCGACACGCGTGCGGGCAATGTGGAGCTGTTCTGACTTTTAGGCGCGCATCCATACCGTTCATCGAATATGGCCAAGGAGCGCACATCCACTATGAGAAAACTGGTTCTCACCGTAGACGACTCGGCGGCCATCCGCGAGATGCTGTCTTACGTGCTGAAGTCCGCCGGCCACAAGGTGATCGAGGCCGAAGACGGCATGGATGGCCTGCAGAAGGCCTTGAGCCGGCAGGTCGATCTGGTGATCACCGACCAGAGCATGCCGAAGATGGATGGCATCACGCTGGTCAAGGCGCTGCGCGCGCTGCCTCAGTACAAGAAGGTGCCGATCCTGCTGCTCACCACCGAGAGCTCCGACAGCATGAAGGACGAGGGGCGCACGGCCGGCGCCACCGGCTGGCTGGTCAAACCGTTCGACCCCACCAAGCTGATCGAGGTGGTGGACAAGGTCACGGGCGGACGCTAGAGCGCTCCGGTCCGTTTCATTTCGCGACCATGCGTAAACCGCCACCGCGGCCCACGCCAGGTTCGGGTCCAGGCGCCGTGGACCTCGCCCGCTTTCTGCCGATGTTCTTCCAGGAGACCGAGGAGCACCTCGCGTCCATGGAAGGCCACCTGCTGCGCCTCGACCCGCGCTCCCCCGATGCGGAGGCGCTGCACTCCATTTTCCGTGCAGCACACTCGGTCAAGGGAAACAGCACGATCTTCGGTGCCAGGCACCTCGCCGACGTCATGCACCAGATCGAGTCGATCCTCGACCAGATGCGAAAAGAGGAGCTGCGTCCGACCAGCGACGTTATCTCGCTCCTGCTGGAGACGTGTGACGCAGTACGCGAGGAACTGCGACGCCTGAAGGATTCGGGCGACACCGACCAGACTGCGCTGCAGCCGCTCCACGAGCGCCTCGAGCAGCTCACGCGAGCTGATACAGACCACAGAAGCCGACCCGATCCGTCCATCCAGCGGGCGGCGGGCCGCAGCGAGCGTTTCCGGGTCGAAGTGCACCTGCCGCCCGGGCAGGGCATCGCTACCCTGCCGCTCGCGGAGCTATACGCCGAGCTCGGCGCGCTGGGCCGAATCGAGGACGTGCAGGCGAGCGACGGGGCGGACGGCACGCTCCTGCTCTTG
>DASPUW010000388.1:0-13897 GCA_035622675.1 Burkholderiales bacterium
TCGTAATCCGTTGCGTCGAGGCCGTGCACACCCAGCGTACCCATGAAGGGCCGTGAGAACCACCTCACCAGGCTTTCGTACAGGTCTTTCATTCACATCTCCTTAGTAAAGCGCGCGGCCGCGGGACAGAAAGTCGTCGCCGTCGAGCTGGCGCATACGGCGTTCGAGGTCGTACAGGTCCTGCGCCTGCGCGAGATAAGCCTCGCGTTGACGCAACTCGCGTTCCCATGCCCAACCCTCGATGCGATCGAACAGACGGCCGATCCAGCCTCGAGCCGGTGCCGCGGCAGCGCGATTCGCCCTGATCTTGTCGGCCGACTTCGCATCACGTGATGCTGTATTGCGACGCATCATCCCGGACTCGAATTCGACCTGACCCAACTGATAGGCAAGCGCGCTTCCCGGGCTTCCGGAGGCCATCAACATACCCAGAGGCTCGTCCCATAGCGTTCTCAGCTTCATAGTCAAATACCTTGTGCAATATAGGGTTATAGACCGTCTCTCGACGTTCAATGGAATGTACGGCCGGCTCGGCGAAGTCTCCAATCGTATGTTTAGATGGGCTTCATCGGCCCCGGTTATGGTCATGTCAAATTCACGATGCGTCGCAGCATAAACGTGGTAAAATTCAGCCCGTTGCATGACCAGGACGAGGTGCAGGTGGAGCTCTATCAGTTACGCAGCTTCGTGGCGGTTGCCGAACAGGCGCACCTGACCCGGGCGGCGGACAGGCTGCACATCAGCCAGCCCGCGTTGAGCGCTCAGATCAAGGCGCTGGAAGAAGAGCTGGAGGTCGAGCTGTTCGAGCGCACCTCGAGCGGAATGACCCTCACCGCGGCCGGCAAGCGCCTGCTCGGTGAAGCGAAGAATCTGCTCGCCTCAGCGCAGGCGCTGCGCAACGAGGCGCGCGCTATCAAGGGCGAGATTGCGGGGGCGGCAAGCGTGGGGACCGTGTCCGATCCGCATTTCATCCGCCTCGCTGAATTCACCAGCGCAGCCGTGGAACGCTACCCGCTGATCGAGATTCAGCTCCACCATGAGGTGACTGGTGGCGCTTTCGAGAAGGTGCGCGACGGGGCTCTCGATGCCAGCTTCTATTACGGCGGGCTCACGCACCCCAACGTCGCGGGTCTCAACCTGCGGGAGATCACCTATCGCATCGTCGCACCCGCCGCCTGGAAGGAGCGCGTCGAGCACGCCACGTGGAAAGAGATCGCGGGCGAGCCCTGGGTCATGACGCCGTCGATCAGCACGCACAACCAACTCGCGGCCGCGCTATTCCGCGAGCATGACATCGCGCCCACCAAAGTCGTCGAGGCCGACGACGAGTTCGTGGTGAGCTCGCTGGTGGTATCCGGCCTGGGCCTCGCCCTGATGCGCGAGGATCTTGCGTTCGAGAAAGCCGACGCGGGCGAGGTGTGCCTATGGAAGGACATTCGCCTCACCACGTCGCTCCAGTTCATCTACCTCAAGGAACGCGAGCAGGATCCGGTGATCCGCGCCCTGGTCGAAGCGCTCAAGGAGGTGTGGAAGCTGCGCGCGGCACCCAAGAAGCCACGCTCGCGCTCTCGGCGCGGCGACATCACCGCGATAAGCCCTCCGCAGGCCTGAGCGAACTTAAGCAAATAGCGCTCGTCCGATCGCCTGGCCCACCTTGCGGTAAGTTTCCCGCTGCGCGCGAAGCGCGACCGGGTGGTGGGAGGCTGTACGCACTGCAGTCATTGCAGTATCGCCTTCCTCACGATTTCTTCGTACGCCCTCAGATGGTCAAACCTGGGCGGGCGCAACGGCCTGTCGAGATCGTGCCCGATCAAATCGGCGTGATCTGCGGCCCATGTCGCGAACAGCTTCCGCCCACGCTCCGCGGAAGCGAGCGGAACGATCCCATCGTTGGCCCCAACCCTCGCATTCAGAAATTGGTACGTCGGCGCAAAGAAAGCCGAGGTGGGAGACGACGCTCCCTGCCGGCCTGTCCCGGCGATCTCCAGATAACGCACGCCTGGATCGTCCGGACATTGCCGATCCAGCTGGGCCGCCCCCTCTTCCGACAAATCGTGCACCGCGTTGACCTTGGCGCGAAGCTCCGCGAGGAGGCCTCCGCGTATGTGGAAGAAATCGAGGAAGCGATCGAGCAGATTCGCCCTCTGCAGCAGGCTCGCAACCGGAGACCCAAGGTGAGGTGTGCCGATGCTGACCACCGTCTTGACCCGCGACCCGACCCCGCTGACGTTCTTGGCCACGAGGTAGCGCGAGTCGAGCCCTCCCATGCTGTGTGCGATGACATGCACCGGTTCCGCTGGGCCGAATGCCTTCACGATTTCGAGCGCCAGAACGCCGCTTCGGTCAGCCACCGTGCCGAGTGGATCGGTCGTCATTTCCCTGACCGTCAATCCCGGAAACACCTGCTCGAGGTGAGGCGCGACGCCATTGAAATAGTGAATGGAGCCGATGCGCCGAAACCCGAGCACACCGGGGACGAGGGCTATATTCGTCATGTGCAGTGCGGTGTACCACACAGACGGTCATGGCGCCACAGTCGCAAAGCCACCACACGGGCGCACTCGCGACGCGAGTGTGCATGATTAAACGCGGTAGAGCAGGACGAAATATTACGAAAGTTTAGTACGCCCGTCCTCTGCAAATCACTACCCTGTCGGGTGTATATTCGGGCAACGAGCGCTCGGATCCCACCTGAGGGGAGGCGATGATGTTCGACTGGCTGGCGAAAGGGGCGGCCAAGTTCCTGCAGGCCGGCGCAGAGTATTTTCAGACCCAAGCGTTCCTGCAGACCCTGGCCAGCGTGCCACAGCCGCAGGCCTTAGCCATGCTGCAGGCGCACGTCACTTCCCTCGACGCCAAAGCCTACAAGCGCTTCGTCGGCTATGTCTGGAGCATGCTCGCGAGCGAGCAGCAGACCCTGCAATCCGGTCAAGGCGCCAACGACCCCAACTCCTGGGGCTCGAGCGTCGAAGACCACATCGCATACTACCAGGCGCACATCCAAGCCGGACCGCAGCCCAACTACGGCGCCCAGCAGGCTGCCGCCCGCATCCAGGGTCTGCAGCTCGTGCTGCAGTTCTCGCAGCAGTTCCGAAGTCAGATGGCGCAGCCTGACGCACCTGCGGCCGCTACGAGCGCCGCCGCAGCCGGGGGCAGCGAGTTCTCGCAGCTCTTCGGCGTGCTGCAATCCCAGTACGAAAAAGAAGTGCGCTCCGACAACATCGCTCCCGAGCGCAAGGCGATGCTCGACTCGGTGATGCGCGAGCTAGGCGACATCGTAAACGCACCCAAAGGAAGTCTCGAAGATCAAATGGCGAGCGTAGCACGCGTGCGCGCCCTCATGGGTCGCATGACAGAAGCGGCGCAGACCCCCAGTCGCGGCGACAAGAAGGGCCCTCCACCCGGGACGCGCGCCGCCTGGATCGGCGATCTGCACCGTGAACTGTCCGCTTTGGTGCTGGGCGAGGCCGCTCGGCCCAAGGGCGGCGACAAGGAGTGGCAGGCGATGCAGGACCTGCATCTGCGGTGTGTCGATGCCAAGAATCGCATATTCGACCTGCCCGACGACGGGCGCGCGGTGATGTTCGAGCGCGAATCTCTGCGCCCGCTCGCGCTCGACGTGCGCACTTTTGCCTTGCGCAATCACCTTGCTTTCATTGATCCGCTCTGGCCTTCGCCGCCTCTGTCGGTTTCGCCCAACCGCGTGTTCTATTCGGGCGGGCCATTTGTGCGCGAGCTGGTCGCCGAGATCTGTGCAAGCCATCAACTCGAGCTCGCGCGCGACGTAGCCGACAAGGACGCGGCCCAGGCGCGCTGGGATGCGCTGCGCTCGAGCCACATCGCGGTAATGGACTTCACCGGCTACCGACCCAGGCTTGCCGCGAAAGACCTGGAGGCGGCAGTAGCCGTCGGCGCGGTCGGATACGACCTCGGCATCGCGCTCGTGCTCGGCAAACAGGTGGTCGTCATATCCGAACGTGACGCCCCCACGCCATTCGACGTTGAGACCGAGCCTGTGGAACTGGTGCGCGGCGAAGACAACCGGCCTCGCATCGGCGAAGCGTTGGACCGGGCGATGTACGGCTTGCAGCGCAGCGGCGCCGATTCCTCCACCGCAGCTACGATCAACGAAGCGCATCGGCGCTTCCTAAGCCACCCCAACGGCCTGGTGGGTCAGACCCTGAAGATGCTCGACGCCAATCTCTCTCGCGACCCAGTGCAAGCGCGCGCTGTCATCGACCAGCTCCTCGGCTTCGCCGGACCGGGCGGACCTCAACTCGCGCTGACGGCGTGGTCGCCGAGCTATCCAGATCCCGCTGCACCGCGGCTATTCCATGTCATGCCATTCGGCGAGCCGTGGTCCGAGCAGATGATGGCGATCGCTCGCGGTACCTGTCAGAGGGCCGGCATCGAGTATGTCCGCGGCGACCAGCCCATTGACGCACACATCCTGCGCTCCATCTGGGAGGAGATCTCCCGCGCGAAGCACGTCCTGGTCGACCTCACCGGCTTCAATCCCAACGTCACCCTGGAGCTGGGGATCGCCCATGCGCTCGGCCGCAAGACCTTGATCCTCGGCCGGGCCGGCACCGAGAAGCGCTTGTTCCCCTCGATTGCGAAACTTCGCGTCGTTCCGTATTCGTTGGGAGATCGGTCGGGGGCGACGGCAGTGGAGCGGTTTGTTGCATGACAGCGTGTAGAGCGCCTGACGATCCAGTCGTCATGCTGCTTAGCAGAACGCAATATATTGGTATGGCATCTGTAACCCGATCGCGGGTAGGATCTTTATAGGACGAGCTCCCTCTCCCCTTCCGGGAGAGGGCCGGGGTGAGGGGTAACGACCGACGGTTTCGCAGTCACGAAATCTATCAAACCGTTAGGTTGAGCGATCGGTGATTTTTGGGAGGGGCTTCGGATGAGGGCCGTGTTCTGCATTTTCGTCGCTGCGTCGCTGATGGCGGGCTGCAACAGCCTGCCGCACAGCAAGGATCAAGAGCTGGAGCAGGTTGCCAAGGACTGGTCGATGACCATCCGCGCGAGTCAGGTCGTTCCGGTATATCCGTTGACGGAAGACCTTCAGCCGGGGGATGTCTTCCTCGTGCAGGTGCCGATCGAGCAACAGCAGCAGGTGTACAAAGAGAAGGGCTTCCTGCCGCTCGACAATCTGGTCGATCGCATCACACCTGGGGGCTACTGCAAGTTCTACGGACAGTCTTTCATGTATGGCGAAGACGCCACCAAATCGTGTAAGCCGTTGCCGGTCACGTGGCTCACGCCCGGAGACGCCGCCGCGTGGGCTGCCGCGCCAGCAGCGAGCTTCCCGACTTACTCCTTTTCTGCGCGCAAAGGCGGGGGATTCAACCTCGCGCTGCCCGTTCAGGGCGTCCCGGTGGGCCTCAGCCTCTTGGGCGGAGACGCGGCGCAAGGGTCGGTCACGATCGCTGGCGCGAAAACCTATGGAGTCGATACCGTTTCGCTCTACGACGATCTGCGCAAGTGGGCGGCAGCGCACAGCGATTTTCTGGCGAACTTCGCGCCGCGAGACCAGAAGCAGAACTATCTCCGTGTCGTGACCCGCGTGTATTTGACCGGCGATCTCACGGTTTCGCTTCAGTCGGCTCGATCGGCTTCCGGAGGGTTGAGCGCAGGCGCCGCGAAGCCCGTCAACGTCTTTGGCGTAGAACCCGGCGAAAAGCCTGAAGTCGTGACAGCCGATGCCTACAAGGAGAACCTGAAGACGATCAACGAGACGATCGCCGAATCTCTCAAGGACATGGCTTCTGCAGCGGGGCGCGCGCTTCCTGGAGGTAGCGTTCAGGTGGTAGCGGCGTCCGCGAACGCAATCAGCTTGAAGGAGCATTTTGCCCGGCCGCTTGTCATCGGCTACCTGGGCTTCGATGTGGCGATCGGAGAAGACGGTGCGATCGGGCCACCGATCCCCACACATGCGGTCCTCAGCTTCAACAAACAGCCGGTCGCTCCAGCCACTGCAGCCAGGATAGAGCAGCGCGGTAGCGACATCGATCAGGTCGTCAAGGCGGTGACGGTTCCAGGAACAAGCCAGCTAGATGCGACCCGCATGCAAACGGTGTTCAAAGGAACAGCTTTCCCGGAGCTCGCTAGCAAGTTTGCGGATAAGACGCCAACTGAGCTTCGCGAGGAATTGAGCAAGGCGAAGTATCGCGCGTCAATCTCCGAATTCAAGAAGAACGCTGGCCTAGGCGCGCCGGGACCAACTCAATAGGAGGGCTAGATGGCGAATTGCAGCGTGACCGTCGCGCAAGATTGTCTGTTCGAAATCTTCGACACCGAGCAGGCCGCACGCGAAGCCTGCGAAGACTACTGGGCAACCAACCGCAAGGCCCGGATTATTTCGACAAGCGATGCGACTGCGTTGCGCATCCGGCCGGATGGGACGCCGGATCCAGCGTTGAAGATCGAGGTGAACGCGGCGTGTTTTGTAGTTTATTCGGAGGGGTAGAGTGTGGCGGGGATCATGATTCGCGATCCCCTGGTTCGTAGTCCGATCTGCGCGCAGGGGGTGGCAACTCAGATGGCCGCGTGCGGAAACCATATTGCCCTCGACATCCTGCTCCGCCGTTGAACCGGCTATCAGACTGCGGCGATCAAGTGCGCGAGGCTGCCCACCACCCATATGGTGGCGACACCCGCTGCGATGAGCGACACCTGCTGCAGCGTGGCGGCAAGCTCTCGCCTTTGGTGCAGCCCGGGGATGAGATCCGCCACCGAAACGTAAATCATGCTCGCCGCCGCGATGCCCAGCAGCAGCGGCACCCAGTGCTGCACGCTTTGCAGCGCGTAGTACGCCAGCATGCCCCCGATGAGCATGGCGAGGCTGGATAGGATGTTAAAGGCGAACGCCTGCAGCTTGCTGTAACCTGAGTGCAGTAGCACCAAGAAGTCTCCGACCTCCTGTGGGATCTCGTGCGTGATGACTGCGACCGCCGTGATGATCCCGAGCTCGACGCTTACCAAGAAAGCGCCGGCGATGATCACCCCGTCAACGCAGTTGTGAAAGGTGTCGCCGACAATCACCATCGTGGCGATGTGGCCGTGGTCGCCGTGCGGCGAGTCATGCGGCCCTGCGTGGTGATGACGCCACAACATCAGCTTCTCAAGTACGAAGAACAACAAAATGCCGATCAACACTGTGCCGCTCACGTGCTCTGCGCGCGGGGAGAGTTCGAAGGCTTGCGGCAGAATCTCGAGAAAGGCCGCCCCTAGCAGCGTGCCGATCGCGTAGCTCACGAGCAAGGACACCTGCGTCGGCCGCGCACGGAGCGCGAACGCCGCCGCGGCGATGACGCTCAGGATGCCGCCTACCACGGTCGCGGCAATGATCCAGGCGAGCAACGGCATGGTTAGACAGAGGAACTCACGCTACTCTAGCAGAGCTGTCGCTCCCGTCACCCCGAGCGGGAGGGATTTGGGGGCACTTGTCAAACCGGGCGGCGCGCCGCACACTGATTCATACACAGGAGTGCGAGAGACAGGGCGCTCGCACGCGGACAGCCCGAGGAGAAATGGCGCAAGCCGCTGGCGACCGGAGGAAACGCCGACCGTGGATGCTAGTCACCGTCTTGGCGGGGGTAGCTACGGTCCTCGCCACGGCCGCCCTGCTCTGCTGCTTCGCCGTCGACACCGGTGAGTATGCGTTGGTCACAGAGTTTGGCCGGCCGGTGCAGGTCGTCACCACTCCTGGTTTGCGCTTCAAGCTTCCCTATCAGAGCGTACGCGCGCTAGACAGCCGCTTATTCGCGTACACGCCACCGTCGACCGAGTTTCTCACGGTCGAGAAGACGCCGGTGGTCGCCGCGAGCACCATCCTTTGGCGTGTGAGCGATCCTAAAAGATTCTTCCAGACCGTCTTTGATCGTGCTGGCGCCGAGTCGAGGTTGGGCGACATCCTGTTTGCCGAACTGGGTGCCGCCATCGGTCGCAGCCCGCTAGCTGCCTTTGTATCGAGCGAGCCCGGCGTCTATCGGTCCGACGCGATCCTCGCTGAGGTTGCAGTGAAATGCAAGGAGCTGGCGCTGCGCGATTACGGCATCGAGGTCGATGGCGTGCTGCTTAGACGCTTCGACTTTCCGCAGCAGAACCGACTGCCGTTGTACGGCCGGATGAAGTCGGAGCGCGGACGCATCAGCATGAAATACCGCTCGGAGGGGGAGGAGGAAGGCCTAAAAGTCCGTGCCGTGGCAGACCAGGAGAAGAGCCGCATTCTGGCCGAGGCACTCAAGCTGGCCCAGCAGCATCGCGGCGAGGGCGAAGGCCAGGCTGCAAAGATCTACGCGGAGGCGCTGGCCCAGGGCCCGGAATTCTATCGGTTCACACGGACGATGGAGGCATCGCGCAACCTGCTGCCGAAGGGTACGACTCTGGTGCTGCCCGCTGACTCCGAGCTGTTCGGACTGCTGTACGACAGCAACCATTACGAGCACCGGGCAGTGACCCGGACCGTCCCGCAGAAACGTCGAAAGGAGTGAGCCATGAGTTGAACCATCATCGTGCCGTCATGCAGTGGAGTGGGATCAACCAACTGACAGGGAGATAACTATGAATAAGCACACGGGCGGGGCGTCACGGCCGGCGGTCGGATTGCTTCCGGTTGCCCTCGCCGTTGCTCTCAGCGGATCGGCTGTCGCGGCAGAGTACAAGTACGACCCGGGTGATAACGTCAAGTTCACTTACTGCTACGCGCATGCGCCGGTATTGCACATCAAGCCCGGCGATTCCGTGGTGACCAGCACCAGAGACGCCTCCAACGACGCGTTCTCCGTCACCGACAAGACGCTAGCGCCGAAGATCGACCTCACCAAGGTCAACCCGCAGACCGGTCCGTTCTACATTGACGGCGCGGAGCCGGGCGACACGCTTGTCGTGCATCTCGACAAGATCGACTTCAACCGCGACTGGGGCTGGGGCGGCTCAATTCCCTACTTCGGCGCGCTCGCGCCGGAATATAAGACGATGATGATCACGCCACCGGCGCCGGATAAGTTGTTCATTTGGCGCATTGACAAGAGCCGGCGTGTGGGCACGCTCGATCTGCCCAACAGCAAGATCGGACGCGTCGAAGTCCCGCTGCGGCCGTTCTTCGGAACCATTGGCACCGCGCCGGTAGGCAAGGAGTGCATCAGCTCCCTGGTCCCGGGACCGCACGGCGCCAACATGGACTTCAACGAAATAGTCGAGGGCGTCACCATGTACTTCCCGGTGTTCGAGAAAGGCGCCCTGTTCATGCTCGGCGACGGTCACGCTGCGCAGGGCGACGGAGAGATCGACGGAGCTGCGATCGAGACGTCGTTCAACGTGCGCTTTACCGTGAACTTGATCAAGGGCAAGCGCATCAGCTGGCCGCACCTCGTGAACGACAGAGTGATCATGTCCATCGGTAGCACCCGGCCGCTGATTGATGCGCTGAGGTTGGCCTGCGCGGACCTGATCAACTGGCTGGTCGAAGACTACGGTTACGACAAGCTCGAAGCGCTGCAGCTACTCGGACAGACTGCAGAGATCGAGATCGCCAACGTGGTCGATCCGCAGTATTCGGTGGCGTGCATCCTGGACAAGAAGTATCTGCCGAAGTGAAGTGCGCGAGCATTGCATTAAGTCACCGGCTGGCGAGCCCTCGAGGCGCCAGCCGGCGCGTGAACTCAGGACACACTGATGATTGACTTCCTGCTTCAGGTGCTATGGGAGACCTGGAGCATTTTCAAGCAGGCCTCGTTATTTCTCCTGCTCGGTTTCCTCCTGGCAGGGGTTCTCGCGGTACTGGTTCCCGCGGGGGTGCTTGCGAAGCTGTTCGGAACCGGCAAAGTCAAGTCTGTGCTGTGGGCAGCGGCGATCGGCGCGCCGCTGCCTCTGTGCTCGTGCGGCGTTGTGCCGGCTGCGCTGGGGTTCAGGCGTCAGGGCGCCACGCCGGGCGCAACCGCCGCATTTCTTATCGCTACGCCCGAAACCGGAGCCGACTCCATCAGCTTGAGCTATGCGTTGATGGATCCAATCATGACGGTGTTCCGTCCGGTTGTAGCGGTTGTGACCGCGGTGACCGCCGGCATCTGGATCAACCTGTTCGGGGATCGCAAGTCGCCCGCACATGAGGATGCGGAACCGCATCCTGACGCTGAGGCCGCATCACATCAAACCGCCACCGACGATGCGAGCCATGGTCACCTCCACCACCCTCACGAACTCTCCGACGACTCATTCCATTCGGCGGAGGGCGTTGGCGTTGCTGGGGTCGCGCGTGTCCGGCGCGCCGTCGAGCGCATCTGCCACTATGCATTTCGACAGCTGTTGGATGACACAAGCTACTGGGTCGTGCTGGGGATCGTATTGTCTGGTGTCGTGGCGGCGGCCTTGCCGCCCACGGTCATTCACCAGTACCTGAGCAGCGAACTTGGCTCGATGCTGGTGATGCTGCTCATCTGCATCCCGATCTATGTTTGCGCCTCAGAGGCCACTCCAGTGGCTGCTGCATTGGTGATGAAGGGTCTGAACCCCGGCGCCGCGCTCGTCTTCCTGCTGGCGGGGCCGGCAACCAACGTCGGCAGTGTCGTCATGCTATCGAGGTTTCTCGGTGCAAGGTTTGTGGCGATCTATCTGAGCTCAATTGTCGCCGTCTCCTTGCTAGCGGGCTTTGCAGTCAACTGGATTTATCGAAGTTGGAATATCGATCCACGCGCGACATTTGGCGCCGCCACGGCGTTCATTCCAGAGCCCGTC
The DNA here is from genome assembly GCA_035622675.1 of Burkholderiales bacterium. GTDB lineage: Bacteria > Pseudomonadota > Gammaproteobacteria > Burkholderiales > SHXO01 > SHXO01. Next base: position 10,750 of record DASPUW010000388.1, read on the forward strand.
AAGCTGGGCGCAGCGTTGCTCCTCGGCACCTTATTGCTGCTCAGCATGCGCCGCACGCCGGTACCGCAAGAGTGGGGCTGGTTGCGAAACCAATTCACCCGCTTGACGGGCGTGCGGTTGAGCGCTGCGAAGCTCACGTGGTCGGCATGCGCAGTGCTCGCCGTTCTGTACGTTGGAAGCGGATTATTCGCGGTGCAGCCGGGAGAGGTGGGCCTGCGGCTGCGATTCGGAGCCGTCGTTTTTCCGGTGCTCGGGCCGGGGCTGCACTATCGTCTGCCCTGGCCGTTCGAGGCGCACCGCATCGTAGAGAGGGATCGGGTGCAGCGCATCGAGTTCGGCTTCCCGGCGAATTCGGCCAAGACAATGCCAGCGCGCCCAGCCGACCGCACCCGTCAGACCGCGGGTGGGTTTGCTACGCCGGAAGCGATTAACACAACCGGCACATGGTTCCAGAAGGAGGCTGTGGTCGAGGAGCCCTTCCTGCTCACGGGCGACGGCAACTTGATCAATCTGCGCTGGAGTGTCCAGTTTCGTGTCAAGGATCCTGTGCAATTCACGTTCAATCTTGCGGAGCCCGACGCTTTTGTGCGCGGTGCCAGCCTCTCCGCCCTGCGAGGAGTGGTGGCGAGAAGCGGCATCGACGCCATTTACACCGGCGAGCGCGGTGGCTTGGCGCGCGAGGTCGAGCGCGCGATTCAGGCTACGCTCGATCATGCTCAGACCGGGATCGAAGTCTTGTCTTTTCAGTTGCTTTACGTACATCCGCCCGACGAAGTGCACGACGCGTTCCGCGACGTCGCCAGCGCACAGGAGGACAAGCTACGCACCGTGAACCGCGCCAACATCTTCGCAGTGGAGACAGTGAACCAAGCCAAAGGTGAGGCGGCGGCGATGGTGGAACAAGCGCTGGCCTTCCGAGACGAGCAGATCCTGCGTGCGCAAGGGGACGCCACGAGCTTTCTGCTTCGGCTCAGCGCGTATCGCCAGGCGCCAGAGCTCACCCAGTTCCGCTTGCAGGTCGAGACAATCGAGGCGACGCTGCCGGGCTTGCAGAAGTTCGTCCGGCCGGGCGCGGGCGACATCAAGGACTTCGACATGTGGCTGTTGCAGCCGGTCGGGCCAACCCGGGCCAAGTAGATGGAAGACTCGCCGAGATCACTGCGATCCCTCTTCAAATCGAAGTGGCGTATGGCACTGGTGCTGGGCCTGACTGTGCTGGCAATAGTTGTGTTAGTAAACAGCGTTTTCATCGTGGACGTTACCGAATACGGTCTGGTCGCTCGTTTTGGCAAAGTAGTCCGAGTATTGGCGCAGCCCGGGTTATATGTGAAAGCCCCGTTTGACAGCGTTATCCGGCTCGACAAGCGCTTGACCTTCTCGCGTCCGGCGCCAGCCGAATATCTCACAGTGGACAAGCGCAACGTAGTGGTCGAGAGCGTGGCAACCTGGCGCATTGCCGATCCGGAGCGCTTTATCGCGTCGCTCGCGACCCGGGCTAACGCCGACGTGCGCCTCGCGGACGTCGTCCTCGGTGAGATCGGATCCGTGCTTGGGACGCGCCCGGCCACGGATCTCATCGGTGCGGACGGCAATGCTCAACGCTTCGAGGGCATAGTCTCCGACATCCGCGGGCGGGTGGCGGGCTTTGCCCGTAGCGCCTACGGCATCGAGATCCTGGACGTGGCGCTCGTGCACCTGACGCTTCCTGACCAGAACCGCGAGCACGTCTTCGAGCGGATGAAAGCGGAGCGCGGAAAGATGGCCAAGGAATACCGCACGGCCGGCGAGTTACAGGGGAGGAAGATCGTTGCGGAAGCGGATCGTGAGAAGACCCGGATCGCGTCCGAGGCCTACGCGCAGGCGCAACACGTTAAGGGCGAGGGGGATGCCGAGGCTGCGCGCATCTATGCCGCAGCGTTCAGCCGTGCTCCCGCCTTCTATGAGTTTGTGCGCACGCTGCAGGCTTACCAGAAGTTCCTGGATGAAAACACGACGCTGTTTCTGCCCGGTAACGCGCAAATGCTACGCATGCTCGGTCCCGCGGCGCTTCCGCCTGGCGCCAGGCTCGCCGAGCGAGGCGCGGCAGCGGGCGGCAAGGCGCACGGCCCGGCTCCCGCCGTCTCCTTTGCGCGGCAGGGCCAACCGGCGCCGGGGTCGGCGCCATCCGATATCACGCCCAAGCCGGAACAGAGTCCGCAATGACCTCGCCAGAACAGCCCTCGCAGGGAGTTGCGCCGCGCAGCATCGGTCTCGGCGCGATGTACGGTGCCCTTCCGGGCGGCCCGTGGCGTTGGATCGGAATGGTGGTGCTTCTGCTTCTGGGTGCTTACTTCGCGACGGGCTTCTACCTCGTGAACGCGGACGAGCATGCCGTGGTGCGTCGCTTCGGAGCGGTCGAAGCCCGCGTCGGTCCCGGCATGCACTACCGCCTTCCTTGGCCAGTGGACCGCGTGGACGTGCTGAAGACGACCAGTGTGATGAAGACCGGTGTGGGATTCGATCTGCCTGAGAGCGAGTCCCAGTCAGTGACTGGTGTGGAGGTCTTGACCGGCGATACCAACATCTTGAGCATCGCGTTAGTGGTCCAGTACGTGATCCGCGACCCGGCCGACTTCCTGTTTCAGGTCGAGCAGCCGCAGACACTCGTGGCGACGCTGGCGGAGAGCGTGCTGACCGAGGCGGTGGTGGGCATGCCGGTCGATGAGGTGCTTACCACCGGACGCCTCGGCATTCAGGGTCGGGTGAAGCTCAAGACGCAGGAGATGCTGGACCGATACCGTAGCGGCGTTCAGATCTCGTCAGTCAGCATCATGAGCATAACGCTCGACCGGACCGTAGCGCAGGCGTTTCAGGACGTCGCGGACGCGATGGCAGACCGAGAGAAGGCAAAAAACGAAGCGCGTGCCTACGCTAACGACCAGATCCCGCGCGCGCGCGGCGAGGCCAATCAGACGGTGGCCGCAGCGCAGAACTACAAGCAGCAGCGCGTCGCCGAGGCGGTGGGCGACACCACGCGCTTCCTGGCCGTGTTGAAGGAGTATCAGAAAGCGCCGGATGTAATGCGCTCGCGGATCTACCTGGATGCCATGGAGAAGATCTTGCCACGGGTCAAGCTGTACGTCATCGATTCGCAGGGCGGCCGAGTCCC
>DASPUW010000389.1:0-2583 GCA_035622675.1 Burkholderiales bacterium
GCGGCAGCACGCGTTCCGCGTAAAGCTTGAGGAAGCGAGCCTGATCCGGCCCCGGCGCGTGAAACACGAGGTGACGGAAGCCGAGCTCGACGTACGGCCGGATGCGCTCCACATGCTCTTCCGGGTCCGATGAGACGATCCAGCGTTTGGCCGTGCGCTCTACCGACAGCGCATCAGCCAGGCGCTCCATCTGCAGCGGATCCTCGATGTTCATCTTCTCTTCGGGCGAGAGGGCGAGAGCGCCCCAGTAATGCGTGTCCTGCATTGCGCGCCCGCGGTCCGTGTCGAACGAGACCTTCATCTCGATCATGCGGTCGATCGAGTCCGGTGCGCGCCCGGCTTTGGCGAGCCCCGCGTCTACGGCAGGCAGCAATATCTCGCTGTACAGCTCCATTGCCTTGCCGCTGGTGCAGATGAAGCCTTCGGCGCGCTCGCCGGCGAGCTTCGCGATCACCGGGCCGGCGGCCGCGATGTAGATCGGGACCGGATTCTCTGGCCGGTCGTAGATTGTGGCGTCGCGCGTCTGGTAGTAATCGCCCTTGAACGAAACACGCTCCTCGTTCCACAGCTGCTTGATCAGCTGGAGCGCTTCGCGGAATCGCGCAGTGCGCTCCTTCTGTTCCGGCCACGGCATCCCGGTCGCGGGCGTCTCGTTGAGCGATTCGCCGGTACCGATGCCCAGCACGACGCGTCCCGGATACAGCTCGCCAAGCGTCCCAAACGCCTGTGCGACGACCGCGGGGTGGTAGCGGAAGGTCGGCGTGAGGACGCTGGTGCCCATCACGATGCGGTCCGTGCGCGCGCCAAGCGCCCCGAGCCACGACAACGAGAACGGCGCGTGGCCTCCCGTGTGCCGCCACGGCTGAAAATGATCGCTGACGAATACCGAGTCGAAGCTGAGCTTCTCGGCGAGCACGGCATAATCGAGCAGTTCCTTCGGGGGGAACTGCTCGGCTGAGGCTTTGTAGCCGAGCTTTAGCATTACCGCTTACAGATTCCTGCGCGAATGGTCAACCACCCCGTCACCTTCGGTGCCAGGCAGTGGTCTCTTCCTCGATTCCGTGAGTGAGAATTCCAATGGCTCACTGACGTAGCCTCAGCCTGGCGGCGCGTTTCCGGGGTCGCATCCCAGAGGGAACCCTGCTCCGCCCTCCAACGCACCTACCCCTCCTTGAAAAGGAGGGGAGAAAAAAGAATTTTCCCCTCCTCTCACGAGGAGGGGTGCCTGCGCAGCAGGCGGGGTGGTGTGGATTGAAGTCCGCTCACGCCAGATTCGCCACCCGCCCCGAGACTCTCGTGGCGACGGGTTCAGCGAGCGCCGGCGGGTCCCACGCGCGCGCGTGCCGTTCCGCGCTCGCTCGCTTGTACAGAGTCGTACGCTGCAGCGGCGTGCGACCCAGCGCGCGGATCAGCTCTTCCATGCGCGGAGGGGAGAGCTCTTGGCCGTGCGCAGCGCCGGCCGCTCGGCTGATCGACTCGTTCATCAGCGTTCCGCCCAGATCGTTCGCGCCGGCACGCAATGTTTCCTGCGCCCAGCGCGGTCCGAGCTTGACCCAGGATGCCTGGATGTTGGGGAAGTGCGGATGCAGCGCGAGGCGCGCGACGGCGTGCATCAAAATCGCCTCGCGCAGCGTCGGTCCTTTGCGCGCCAGGCCTTTCAAGTAAAGCGGCGCCTCCATGTGCACGAACGGCAGCGGGACGAACTCGGTAAATCCTCCCGTGCGCTGCTGCTGTCCGCGCAGCCGCAGCAGATGCCGAGCCCAGTGTACGTAGCCCTCCAGGTGACCGAACATGATGGTGGAGGTCGTCGCCAGACCGAGCTCATGCGCAGCGCCTACCACGTCGAGCCACTCTTGCGTGCTGACTTTGTCCGGACAGATCTCGCGCCGGATCTCGTCGTCGAGGATCTCGGCCGCGGTGCCCGGCAGCGAGCCCAGGCCGGCCGCCCGCAGCTCCTGGAGGAAGGCGCGCACCGGCAACCCGAGCGTGCGCGCCCCGTGCGTCACTTCGAGCGGGGAGAAAGCGTGTACGTGAATCTGCGGGACTGCTTCCTTGGCCGCGCGGCAGATTGCGAGGTACGTCTCGCCTGTGAACGACGGATGGATCCCGCCCTGCATGCAGACCTCGGTCGCGCCGCGTGCCCATGCCTCGCGCACTCGCCGGGCGATCTCGGGCAACTCGACGAGATACGGCAGCCCGCGCAGCGCTTCGTGCGCCTTACCTTTGGAAAAGGCGCAGAAACCGCAGCGGTGCAGACAGATGTTCGTGTAGTTGATGTTGCGCGTGACCACGTAGCTGACCGTGTCGCCCGTGACGGATTTGCGCAGCTCATCCGCGGCCTCGCAGACATGGGCGAAGTCGCCTCCGCGCGCCGAGAACAGCGTGACGATCTCTGATTCTTCGAGCTGCGCACCATCGAGGGCGCGGTCGACCGTGCGCGCGATGCGGTCGGAGATGGCCACGTCGGCTGATCTGCGGACATCGTGCTCGTCGTCCGCGCCTGCAGCTTGCGCAACGCCGGGTGCCCATTCACCCGGACGCGCCAGTCCCGCGCTATCGCTCAGCCGAAGGACGTGCCGGTGC
>DASPUW010000390.1:0-2222 GCA_035622675.1 Burkholderiales bacterium
CCGCCGGCGGCGGCGACGCTGCGCCGCAAGGCCGCCTGTCTGCGTTCGTTCTACGGTCACCTGCACAGCACCGGGATGATCGAGCGCAACCCGGCGATCGAGCTCAAAGGCCCGCGGGTCGCCAAGCGCCGCCCACAGTCATTGACCCGGCAGGAAATCGAGCAGCTGCTCGCCCAGCCGCGCGGAATGAGCCCAGCCGCGCTGCGCGACCGCGCACTGCTTCAGCTGCTCTACGGATGCGGGCTGCGCGCGTCGGAGGCGATCGCGCTCCAGCAGCATGACGTTGACCTTGACGCCGCCGTGCTCCGCGTGGACGCGGACGGACCCAGGCGACGGCTCGTGCCGGTCGCCGACAGCGCGCTCGCAGCCGTCAGCGAGTATCTCGAACGCGGCCGCCCGCTGCTGGTCAGCAAGCGCGAACCTGGACACGTCCTGGTCAATTGGTGCGGAGACGCGCTCACCCGCCAGGGGCTTTACAAGATCGTTCAACGCCACGCGCGGACAGCGGGGCTGACCGGTCGGATCAACCCCCGCACACTGCGTCACGCCTGTGCGACCCACCTCCTCGCCAGCGGCGCCGATCTTCAAGCGCTACAAGGAATGCTTGGTCACATCGACCTCGCCACCACGCAGCTGTACACCGATCGCCCACAAGCCGCCTGACCCACGCGTGGCTCGTTTCGCCACCAATCCCGACACCGAGGGCCGGAACCGAGAGTCCTTCACATCGGCCCCTCGAGCGAACTGCTCTTGAATCATCGCGGACGGTTCCGTGACACTGCGGCGCTCTGACGAGCTGCAGTTGAGATCTCCCCACTCCCGGACCATCGTGACCGTTATCGAGCGCAGATTTGCAATCTCAGGCATAGCCTCCAATTACTACCCGCGGATGTGGATTCGTGACGTTCACCGAACAACACTGCGGCGCTAAGCACGGGGCCGACAGCGGTTTATGAGACCGCCGCTGAGCTGATTGCGATCGGGGACCTAGACGCAGCGGTCAGGCAGCCGGTCCATCCGTCGCAAACTGCGGCGTGGGTGGAGCTCGCGTCCTTGCCATGCGGCGGCATCGGGCCGATGATCCTGGCCGCATGACGCTGAGGTTCCTTTCGCCTCAGGCGGTGGCTGTTGCCCCCGAGGCCGGTCTGCTGGACTTGCTCAGCGAGTTCGTTGACGCCAACGCCGACACGGTCGACTTAATGACTGGCGGCCGGCGGACCGAGCTCGAGTGGTCGGCCCATTGTGACTATCTCCGCGCCCTGCAGCGCCTCGGGCACGAGACGCTCGCCCGCCGGAACCAGCGCATGTCGGCACCTCCACTCGCGCTCGCCGTTGGATCGGGGCTGACCGCGGCGCTCACCCGGGGCCGGGCGGCCGCCCTCCTCATCTTCCGCAGTCCCGGTCGTGCGGCGCAGGCGCTCCACCACCCCAATCGCCCAACGGTCAGCGCGCGCTCGCGCGTGTCGAGCTGAGCTTGCGGCCCTTCGTTAGTAACGGCGCGATTTTGCACGCTAAGCGTTAGACGCGGTTCGACCCGCTCGAGGCCCGCCGGTGCGAGGCCGGCGAGCGCCGACCGCGTGTTAGACGCGGTGAAAATCGGCGGCTTGGCGCCCGGCGTCCTGCGTGTTAGACGCGGTTATCGCCGGCGTGAGCCGCGTCTAACGCGCGGAACGGCGTCTGGGAAGCGTCCGCATCTAACAAGGCCCAGGGGATGCCCGGGGCACGCGGTGCCAAGCCATCTACGCCCGAACCGCGTCTAACGCTTAGCGTGCAAAATCGCGCCATTGCTACCGAAGGGCCTGATGTCCGGCGGTCCTTGGAGCTGGATTCCGGCCGCTTCAACAGCTTGCTGGATCCGCGGAATGAATGCGTCAAAACGCCTCTCGCGACTCCCAGAAAGCGATGGCTCCCCAACCGCCTTCGATCGGGCCGGACGCGTGGAAGATCAGCCCGAGCGGCGGATCGCTGGCCATGTCGAGTTCCTTGTTTAGCGAATCGAACTCCTCCTGGGTGACACCAGCGAGATTGTTCCGGATGCCTACTGCCATCTTGCGTCCCCCCTTCTCTCTACTTAGCGACACCGATATCAAACCAAGCCGTGCCGGGCTCCGCGTTTAAGCGAGCGAGGGCCCGCCGTCTTCACCGGTGCGCTTCCAATTTTTCACGCCCGCCACGCGGGACGGAAACGGCGGTTATCGAGCGAAGCTTATGGATGGCCCCCG
>DASPUW010000391.1:0-2278 GCA_035622675.1 Burkholderiales bacterium
AGGCCGCCGGCCCAAGCGCTGCGCATTGACTGAAACACTGCCGATCGTGTGCCTTGAAGCCTTGACCTGTTTGACTGTTCACGCGGTACATGCGACCGACGCGTGCGGCTCGCCGCTGTCCGCTTTTTGAGAGAGACTTCCAAGTGACGACGATTTACGTAGGCAATCTGCCCTTCACTGCCACCGAGCAGGACGTGAAGGCCTTGTTCGAGCGCCATGGCAAGGTGGAGTCCGTCAAGCTCATAAACGACAGAGAGACCGGCAAGCCGCGCGGCTTTGGCTTCGTCGACATGGGTCAGAACGAAGCGCAGGCCGCCATTCAGGCCCTGAATGGCTTCCAGATGGCGGGCCGCCCGCTGCGCGTCAACGAGGCGCAGGAGCGTCCGCAGCGCCCGCGTCAGGGCGGTGGCCCATTCCGGCGCTGACGAGCCGCGTCTGGCCGATCGAGCTGCAAAGAAACCCCGCACCCTGCGGGGTTTTCTTATTTGGCCCAAGTCGCCGCAGGTGCGCCGCGAGCCCTAACTGACGCCCATGATTCGCACCCACTACAGGCGCTTAGCTGTCCTCACCGGCGCGCTGCTCATCGCGGCCTGCGCGACTCACAGCACGACCCAGACGACCGCCGCGGCGCTCGACCGCATCCTCGCCGCAGATCAGCGCTCGCAGGAGAACCGGGCGCGCGATCGTTACCGGCATCCCAAGGCGACACTCCTCTTCTTCGGCATCCGGCCCGAGATGAGCGTGCTCGAGGTGTGGCCGGAGCCGGGCTGGTACACCGAGGTGCTGGCGCCGTTGCTCCAGGAAAAGGGTCACTACTATGCGGGCGTAATCGCGGCGGATCCCAACAGTCAGTACGTCACGCGACGCCTCGATGAGTTCCAGCAGAAGCTCGCCGCGCGCCCGGATCTGTACGGACGGGTGACGGTCGCGACCTTTGCTCCCGGCTCCGATGTGGTTCCGCCCGGGACCCTCGACATGGTCCTGACCTTCCGCAACATCCACAACTGGATGGCGCGCGATCAGGCCGCCGCAGCTTTCGCCACCATGTACCGCGCCCTGAAGCCCGGCGGAGTGCTCGGCGTGGTCGAGCATCGCGGCAATCCGGCCGTACCCCAGGATCCGAAGGGCAAGAGCGGCTATGTGAACGAGGACTACGCCATCAAGCTGATCGAGTCGCAGGGTTTCAGGCTCGAGGCGAGCTCGCAGGTGAACTCCAACCCGAAGGACACCAAGGACTACGAGCAGGGTGTCTGGACGCTGCCGCCCAGCTATCGCCTGGGCGACAAGGACCGCGACAAATACGCGGCCATCGGCGAGAGCGACCGCTTCACGCTGAAGTTCGTCAAGCCGGCGAAGTAGCGGGCCGCGGCCCCTCGCGCACCTACCACATGTCGCGCAGGCGCGCGCCCACGTCGACCGTGACCTGGTCGGTCCCGGTGCGCTGCAGGGCGTCGCCGCCGGCGCCGAGCGAGCCACGGAAGGTCGTGGCGTCGAGGGTCTTCAGCACCTTCTCAGTCATGAAGCGACTGCGGCCGCCATAGACATGCGCATCGCCCTGGCGCGATTGGTGGGTGAGATGGAACTTGAGCGGCATGATGAGTGCGAGGTCGTTCTGCGCACGCGTCATGGCGACGTACAGCAGTCGCCGCTCCTCCTCGACGAGCTCAGGTCTGCCGGTGGCGAACTCGGAAGGGAAGCTGCCGTCCACCACGTTCAGCAGGTAGACCGTGTCCCACTCCATGCCCTTGGCCGAGTGGATGGTGGATAGCACCAGATAGTCCTCCTCGAGCGTCGGCTGACCGGCGAGGTCGCTGGTGGCATGCGGCGGGTCGAGGGTGAGCTCGGTGATGAAGCGCTCGCGGGACGGGTACTGCGTCGAGAGATGCTCGAGCTGATCGAGATCGCCGAGCCGCGTGTGGAAGTGCTCGTAGATGCGCTCGAAGTGCCGCTGGTACCACTCGCGTGCCTGATGCACCTGTCCGGCCCACTGCAGCTCGGGATCCGAGAGCGCCAGCATCAGATCGATGAGCCGCCGCCAGTCCATCTCGTGCGTCTGCGGCGGCTTGAAGCCCTTGAGCGACCCGAAGGCATGCCCGCCCGCCTCGAGGTGCTCGATCGCGGCGGCGGCGTTGACCGGACCCATCCCCGGCAGCAGCTGCAGCACCCGGAACGCGGCCAGGCTGTTGCGCGGGTTGTCGGCCCAGCGCAGCACCGACAGCAGATCCTTGACGTGCGCCGCCTCGAGGAATCTGAGCCCGCCGTACTTGACGAACGGGAT
>DASPUW010000392.1:0-16293 GCA_035622675.1 Burkholderiales bacterium
CGCGCAATATCCACAGCCAACCGTCCGAGCACCTTGTCGGTTGCGTCTATGAGATACCAGCTGCGCTTCACCTCGTGCGGCTTGGCGGAAAACGTCTTCATGAACAAGTTGATTCCGAAGGCGACGGCCCAGCCGACCGTCGAACGAAGGGGCGCATCTTAGCGGCAACTGTTAGTACCTGTCAAACAAGCGGATTTGGCCCTGCCCGGCATCGCCGAATGGGGCGTGCGAATGTCCGTCGATCGGGCCAGGCACCGTTCCAGGCTATAATTTTGCTTTTGCAGCAAGTCGTCCTGACCTGCAGCAACCGTTCCTTATCCGGTTCTCCGCGGCTGCCGCCGCTTCGCATGCGCCACATCTGGCTAACCTTCGCCCAGGCGACCACTGTCGCGCTGGGCATTCTGCTCGTGGTGCAGACGCTGCGGCCCGACCTGCTGCCCGCACGCGCGGCGAGGGGGGTGCTGACGCTCAGCGAGTCGCGTGTGCAGCCCCAGCTCAAGGAAGAAACTGTGGCCCCGGGCAAGACCGCCGGCTCTTACAGTCCAGCGGCCAGAAAAGCCATGCCCTCCGTGGTCAACATCTTCACCAGCAAGCAGGTGCGGCGCCATCCGTTCATGGACGACCCTGTGTTCCGACGCTTTTTCGGCGACCAACTCGACGGAGAAGCCCAACGCTCCTCCAGCCTGGGTTCGGGCGTCATCGTCGGCCCTGAGGGTTACATTCTCACCAACCATCATGTGATCGAAGCGGCAGACGAGATCGAGGTCGCCCTGAACGACGGCCGCCAAGGAAGAGCGAAGCTGGTCGGCACGGACCCCGAGAGCGACTTGGCGGTTTTGAAGGTGGAACTGAAGAACCTTCCGGTGATCACGTTCGGCCACGCGGATCAGGCCAGCGTCGGGGATGTCGTCCTCGCGATCGGCAACCCGTTCGGCGTCGGTCAGACCGTCACACAGGGTATCGTGAGCGGGTTGGGGCGGAGCCACCTTGGCTTCAACACGTTCGAGAACTTCATCCAGACGGACGCCGCCATCAACCCGGGCAACTCGGGCGGCGCTCTGGTCGATGTCAGCGGCAACCTGATCGGCGTCAATACCGCTATCTATTCGCGCAGCGGAGGCTCGATGGGCATCGGCTTTGCGATCCCGGTGAGCCTCGCGCGCAAAGTCATGGATCAGATTATCGCGACCGGATCGGTAACACGAGGATGGATCGGCGTCGAGGTGCAGGACATCACGCCGGACCTTGCCGACTCATTCAAACTCCCCGGCAACAGCAAAGGAGTGCTGATCGCCAACGTCATCCCCGGCGGCCCAGCCGCTCGTGCCGGGGTGAAGGCAGGCGATATTCTGGTGGAAGTCGAAGGCAAGCCGGTGCCCGACTCCTCCACGATGCTCAATCTCGTCGCAGAGGTGCAGCCGGGTAAGCTCGCTTTGCTCAAAGTCGTTCGCAACAGCAACCCGGTTACGGTCAAGCTCACCGTGGGCAAGCGCCCGAAGCCGCGCGCGCTGCGCGGCGAAGCCGAGGAATAGCGTCGGCCGTCCTTATTCCTTCTGCAGTTCTGACTCCGGGCTGCCGCGGCGAGCGACGAACGAGGCCACCAGCAGTCCCACCTCGTACAGCAAGCACAGCGGCAGGGCGAGCAGAATCTGCGAGGTCACGTCGGGTGGCGTGACGATGGCGGCCACGATGAATGCACACACGATCACGTACGGGCGCACGTGCCTCAGTTTTTCCACCGATACGACGCCCATCCGCACCAGCAGCACCACTACGATCGGCACCTCGAAAGTGACGCCAAATGCCAGGAACATATTGATGACGAAGCCGAGGTAGGTGCCGATGTCCGGCATCCACTCGACACCGGAGGGCGTGAAGGCCTGCATCACGCGAAACACGGTGGGAAAGACCAGAAAGTACGCAAAGGCCATCCCGCACAGGAACAGCACGGTACTCGCGACTACCAGCGGCACGACCAGCCGTTTCTCGTGTACGTACAGGCCGGGGGCGACGAAAGCCCACGCTTGGTACAGCACGAAAGGCAACGCGACAATCACTGCCGCCAGGAACGTAACCTTGAACGGGATGAAGAACGGGGATGTGATCTCGGTTGCGATCATGTGTCCGCCCTTTGGAAGCTGCGCGAGCATCGGCTCCGACAAGAGATGATAAATATCCTTGGCCCAGGGCACGAGAGCCACGAACACGACGAGCACCGCGATAATCGACCAGAGCAGGCGATTTCGCAGCTCGACCAGGTGGGATAAGAATCCCTGTTCTTCCTGCGCGCTTTCGCTCACGGATTCACTGCAAGGGGAGAGGCCGCCAGACGTCGGTTCGCGCGCGCGAACGTCAACAAGCTAACGCTGCTCGCGCGCGCCGGGCGCGACAGTGCCGTCGAGGCCGAGCTCGAGCTGGGGCGAAAGGTCCGTCTCTGCAGGCCCCCCTTCTGCGTTCGAGTTCGCAGGTATCACCTGAGGCGCCATCGGCACGGCTCCGGTCCCTGCTTCTGCCTGCGACCCGTTCTCCGGGGCGGTCAGGGCGGCGCCCATGTGCGGGCTTGTTATCTCCGCCATCGATTGCTTCAGCTGCTCCTCGGCTTGCTTCAACTCCGTCCCCGCACCCTCGAGCACGGTCTGGGCGTCACGGAATTCTTTCTCCGCTTCCTGCACGCCAGTCTTGACGTCGTGCTCGATCGACCGCGCGGCGTCCTCGACCGTAGAGCGGAGTTTCTTGAGCTCGCTCAGCTCGATCTCGCGATTGATGTCGGCCTTCACTTCGGCGACGTAGCGCTGAAACCGGCCGAGCAGGTGGCCAGCGGTGCGCGCGACTCGCGGCAGGCGCTCGGGGCCGATCACGATGAGCGCAACGACGCCGATTACGACCAGCTCGGAGAAACCGATGTCTAGCATGGAGACAAGGGCGGGCTACGAGTGCGTCTTGTCTTTCACTTCGCCTTCGATGGTCTGTCCTGTGCTCGGGTGCTCGAGCTTGCCGGCGGCCGGCGGCTGGGTTTTGTCCTCCTCCGTCTTCATGCCCTCCTTGAAGCCCCGAACTGCACCACCCAAGTCGGCACCCAGGTTGCGCAGCTTCTTGGTCCCGAAGATCAACACCACGACGACCAGCACGATCAGCCAGTGCCAGATGCTAAATGATCCCATCTGTCTCTCCTCTCGAATCGAATCAATTCCCGCCGCGGCTCAGCTTCTCGAGCGCGGCAGCATGGGGCCCAGGGGTTCCCCGCCTCCGATGATGTGCAGGTGAACATGCGCGACTTCCTGCCGCCCCACGCGCCCGGTATTGACGATCAGCCGGAAGCCGTCCTTGGCCCCGTGCTCGCGCGCCAGCCTCGGCGCAAGCACCATTATCTTTCCGAACAGCTCCCGCTGCTCGTCCTCCAGATCCATCATCGACGCGATGTGCTCCTTGGGAACGATCAAGAAATGCACTGGTGCTTGCGGATGAATATCGTGGAAGGCCACTACCTCGTCGTCTTCGTGCACCTTGCGCGAAGGGATTTCCCCTCGCACGATCCGGCAGAAAATGCAGTTGGGGTCTTGCATGCCTGTCGACTCGCGTTTATCGAAACTGGCGTTGAATCCGACCGCGCGAACCGGTTGACCGCGCGCGGGCGGTCAGGCGCGTCGGGACGCTTTCTCGTCGATGCCTGAGATCCCCTCGCGCCGGTGCAGTTCGGCGAGCACGTCGTCGGGGCCCAGCCCGTGGAAGCTCAGCATCACCAAGGTGTGAAACCAAAGGTCGGCTGTTTCGCGCACGATATGCAGTTTATCACCGTCCTTCGCGGCGAGGAGCGTCTCCGCGGCCTCTTCCCCGACCTTCTTCAGGATGGCGTTGTTGCCTTTGGCCATCAGCTGAGCAACGTAGGAGGAGGCCGTATCCGCGTTTTTGCGCGATTCGATCGCTCGCGCCAGGCGGCTCAAGATGGAACTGTCGGTCATCGCAGTACCTCCGGCTCGGATTCAGCTCCGGTAGATCTCGTCGGGTTCCTTCAACACCGGATCCGTCACCACCCAGCGCCCCTCGTCGTAGCGGCGAAAGAAGCAGCGCTCGCGCCCGGTGTGGCAGGCAATGCCGTGCGCCTGCTCCACGCGGACCAGGAGCGCGTCGCCATCGCAGTCCATCCGCACCTCGGTTACGCGCTGCACGTGGCCGGACTGCTCGCCCTTGCGCCATAGACGCTGGCGGGAACGCGACCAGTAGTGGGCCTGCCCGGTCTGGACGGTGAGCGCGAGCGCTTCCCGGTTCATCCAGGCGAGCATGAGAACGCGACCTGTCGCGCCGTCCTGCGCGACAACAGGTACCGTTCCCTCGCGCGTCCAGCAGACTTCGTCCAACCAGTCGCTCAGCGCTTCCTGCTTTCCGCTCATGGCACAGGTTCTCCTCTCACTTCGATTCCCCGCGCGGCCATGTATTCCTTCGCCTGCCGCACAGTGTATTCCCCGTAGTGGAAGATGCTCGCGGCCAGCACCGCGTCGGCGTGTCCTTCCAGCACTCCTTCAACCAGGTGCTGAAGGCCGCCAACACCGCCGCTGGCGATGACGGGGATTTCCAGCGTATCGGAAAAAGCGCGCGTCAGGTCGAGATCAAACCCTTGACGCGTGCCATCGCGGTCCATGCTGGTGAGCAGGATCTCCCCCGCCCCCAAGGCTTGCACGCGGCGGCCCCAGTCCAATGCGTCCAGGCCGCTCGAGCGGCGGCCCCCGTGTGTGAATACCTCCCAGCGCGAGCGCGAGCCGGTCACGCGCTTGGCGTCGATCGCCACGACGATGCACTGCGAGCCGACCTTGCCGCTCGCCTGTGCGACCAGATGCGGGTCGAGCACGGCAGCTGTATTGATGCTCACCTTGTCGGCTCCGGCGTTGAGCAGATCTCTCACGTCGCCTACCGAGCGTACCCCCCCGCCAACGGTGAGCGGAATGAAAACCTGGGCGGCAACCTGTTCGATCACGCTCAAAATCAGGCCGCGCCCGTCGGAGCTCGCGGTGATATCGAGGAAGCACAGCTCATCGGCACCCTGTTGGTCGTAGCGATGTGCGATCTCCACCGGATCGCCGGCATCGCGCAAGCCGACGAAATTGACGCCCTTTACCACGCGCCCGCTGGTCACATCGAGACAGGGGATGATGCGCTTGGCGAGGCCCACGATTGAGATGCTTCTGATTGCGTGAGTGCGTGCCGCCAGTGCGGCGAAGATACCGATGCGAGTCCGCGTGCTCGAGTGGTCGCAGAACCGAGCGCCGGGTCAGGGTGCTTTGGCGTCCTTGCCGGAGAGTTGGTCAGCCAGCTCCTGAGCCTGGGCGAAGTTGAGCGTCCCCTCGTAGATCGCCCGCCCGGTGATGGCGCCGACGATCCCTTCCTGCTCGACCGCACACAGCGTCTTCACCTCCTCGATGCTGGCGATGCCGCCGCTGGCGATGACCGGAACCGATAGACAGCGCGCCAGTTCGACGCTGGCATCCACGTTCAGACCCGTGAGCATACCGTCGCGCCCGATGTCGGTGTGGATGATGGCCTCGACACCGTAATCCTGGAACTTCTTCGCCAGGTCGACAACATCGTGGCCGGTCATCTTGGACCAGCCGTCCACGGCGACTTTTCCGTCTCGGGCGTCCAGCGCGACCATTACATGCCCGGGAAACGCGTAGCAGGCATCGTGCAGAAACCCTGGGGTCTTGACGGCGGCTGTGCCGACGATGACGTAGCTGATACCGTCGTCGAGGTACCGTTCGATGGTGTCCAGGTCCCGGATGCCACCACCGAGCTGGACGGGTACGGTATCGCCCACAGCCTGCACGATGGCCTTGATGGCAGCTTCGTTTCTCGGCCGGCCAGCGAACGCGCCGTTCAGATCGACCAAATGCAGCCGCCGCGCGCCCTGTTTCGTCCAGTGCTGGGCCATGGCGCCTGGGTCTTCGGAGAACACCGTGACCTTTTCCATGGCGCCCTGTTGCAGACGCACACAATGCCCGTCTTTGAGGTCAATAGCCGGAATCAGAAGCATTGCAGCGGGGTGTAAAACCGGGGGTGTGCGCGGGCGGGCGGAAGCGGAGCGGCGCGGGGCCGTGAGTGAAGGTCAGGCTCCCCCATCATACAACAGGGCCTGCGCCGGGAACACGCCCGCCAGCCGTTCAGTCACCGGCCATCGGCTCCGCGATGACGTCCCGGGGAGCGGCAGCAACGCCGTCCCAGGCGATGAAATTGGACAGCAGCTTCAACCCGAGCTCCTGGCTCTTTTCCGGATGGAACTGCACCGCGAACAGATTATCTCTCGCCACCGCACACGTGAACGGCGACGGGTACCACGCGTAGGCGGCGATCAACGAACGATCGTGCGGGACCGGGTAGTAGCTGTGCACGAAATAGAATCGGCTGCCCTGCGGAATTCCGCGCCACAAGGGATGCGCCACGGCCTGTTGCACCTCGTTCCACCCCATGTGTGGGACCTTGAGCTTGCCCGTGTTGTCCCCCGTCGCTCCGCCAGAGGGAAAACGTACGACCCGGCCCGGCAGGACTCCCAGCCCCTGGACAGCGCCCTCCTCGCTCATGTCGAACAGCATCTGTAGCCCGATGCAAATTCCAAGAAATGGTTTGCTGCGCGCAGCCTCGAGCACGGCGGGTCTGAGGCCCCTCGCGTCGAGCTCGCGCATGCAGTCCGGCATCGCACCCTGCCCCGGAAACACGACACGGCGTGCATCCCGCACGTCGTCTGCCGAGCTCGTCACTACTACCTTGAGACCCCCGGCGACATGCTCCAAAGCCTTGGACACCGAGCGCAGATTGCCCATCCCATAGTCGACGACGGCAATGTCGATCATCGTTCGCGGGGCAACAAAGTTTAGAGGCTGCCCTTGGTCGACGGCACGGCGCCCTGCGTGCGCGGGTCCGTCTCCACGGCCATGCGCAGCGCGCGCCCAAAAGCTTTGAAGGCGGTTTCAGCCTGATGGTGCGCGTTGTCGCCCTTCATATTGTCCACGTGCAGAGTCACCTGGGCGTGATTGACGAAACCCTGGAAGAACTCGTGGATCAGATCCACATCGAAATCTCCGATGCGCGCGCGTACGAACGATATGTTGTACTCCAAACCGGGGCGGCCCGACAGGTCCACAACGACCCGCGACAGCGCTTCGTCGAGCGGCACGTAGGCGTGCCCATAACGGCGTATCCCGCGCTTGTCGCCCAACGCGCGGGCAAACGCCTGCCCAAGTGTGATGCCGACGTCCTCCACGGTGTGATGAGCGTCGATGTGGAGGTCCCCTTTGGCTGCGATGGTCACATCGAACAAGGCGTGGCGTGCCACCTGGTCCAGCATGTGATCGAGGAAACCGATGCCAGTGGCCAAGGTCGACTTGCCCGCGCCGTCCAGGTCGAGCTCAACGACGATCTGGGTTTCGAGCGTGTTGCGGGTCACCTGGGCCTGGCGCATGATCGGAAGGAGGAAGGTCAGGCGGCTTGCAGCAGACTCTGCTGCAGGGCGCTTAGGAACTGGTCGTTTTCCTCGGGCGTACCCACGGTCACACGCAGGCAATCGGCCAGCGCGGCGTGCGAACCGTTGAGGTTCTTGACGAGCACCCCCCGTGATCGCAGCCCGGGGAAGACCGTATCGGCGCGAGGCACGCGGAACAGGATGAAGTTGGCATCGCTGGGAAACGCCCGCACCCCGGGCAGCACCTGGAGCGCGGCGAGCAGTCGCTGACGCCCCTCGCGGATGGCAGCCGCTTGTGCCGTCAGAACGTCGGGGTGCTGCAGCACCAGCGCCGCGATCCTTTGCGTCAACACGTTCACATTATAAGGCAGCCGCAGCTTGTCGAACTCCATGAGCCATTGCGGGCGACCGATCAGCATGCCGAGCCGCAAGCCGGCAAGCCCCAGCTTCGACAGTGTTCGCATGATGAGCAAGTTGGGATAGCGCGCGAGCTCGGACACGAAGCTGCGTCCAGCGAAGGCATGGTAGGCCTCATCGACCACCACCAAGCCTGGAGACGCGCTGATCAGGGCGTGCAGGGCATCGGTATCAAACAGATTGCCGGTGGGATTGTTCGGATAAGCGATGAAAGTGAGGGCCGGCCGATGCTCGCGCAACGCCGCGCCCAGGGCCGAGACATCCAAATCGAAGTCCGCCGTCAAGGCGACTCCGACGTAACGCATGCCCGTGAAAGTCGCAACCATGCGGAACATCACGAAGGATGGTTCCACGCTCATCAACACCGCGCCCGGCCGATTCACCGCCAGCGCCAGAATCTGGATCAGTTCGTCCGATCCGTTTCCCAACAGCAGATCCATCGCGTCGGGTATGTCCATCGTCTCGCGCAGACGCGCCTTCAGCGCTGCGGCTCCCGGATCGGGGTAGCGGTTCAGGCTAACTTCCGAAGCCAAGGCCGCGATCTGCGCTCGCAGGCCGGGCGGCAAGCCGTACGGGTTCTCCATCGCATCCAGCTTGATCATGCCTCGGCTGTCCGGAACATGATAGGCGGAGATGGCGCGCACCTCGTCCCGAATCAGCGATCGACCGGTTTCATCCATGCAGTCGGTACCGCGCTGATTTGGCGTGAGCAGGAAGGCCCTCGCCCGTCGCGAGCTCGGCGGCAACCAGGCCAAGCTTGCGTGCCCCGTCACGCGACACCTGAATCACGCTGGTGCGCTTCTGGAAGTCATACACGCCAAGCGGAGAGGAGAAACGCGCGGTGCGTGCTGTCGGCAGGACGTGGTTGGGGCCGGCGCAGTAGTCTCCCAGCACCTCCGAAGAATACTTGCCGAGGAAGACGGCGCCGGCGTGCCGAATCTTCGGCAACCAGCTTTCGGCGCCCTCGACCGCGAGCTCCAGGTGCTCCGGTGCGACCCGATTGGCGATTCGGCACGCTTCATCGAGATCCTTGACCTTGATCAGCGCGCCGCGCGTCGACAGCGACGCTTCGATGATGGCCCTGCGCGGCATGTCGTTCAGCTGCTGTTCGATGCTTTGCGCAACCGCCTCGATGAAATCGGCATGCGGGCATAGCAGGATGGCCTGGGCCATTTCATCGTGCTCGGCCTGCGAGAACAAGTCCATCGCCACCCATTGCGGATCGGTGTGGCCGTCGCATAACACCAGGATTTCCGACGGCCCCGCCAGCATATCGATGCCGACCACGCCAAACACCTGGCGCTTGGCCGCCGCCACATAGGCATTGCCCGGTCCAACAATCTTGTCTACGGCAGGGACCGATTCGGTGCCGTATGCCAGCGCCGCCACCGCCTGCGCGCCGCCAATCGTGAATACGCGTTGCACGCCGCTGATGGCAGCCGCCGCCAGCACCAGGTCGTTGGAATCACCGCCAGGCGCGGGCACAACCATGACGACCTCGTCGACTCCGGCGACCCGCGCCGGGATGGCGTTCATGAGCACAGTCGACGGATACGCCGCTTTCCCGCCCGGTACATAGATGCCCACGCGCTCGAGCGGCGTCACCTGTTGGCCGAGTTGCGTTCCATCTGCCTCGGTGTAGCTCCACGAGTGCGCGACCTGCTGCTCGTGGAAAGCGCGGATGCGGCTGGCGGCGATAGCGAGCGCGTCGGCTTGTGCCGCCGGCAGGGACGCGAGCGCGCGTTCCAGTCGCGCCCTGGGCAGCTCGAGCGCACCCATGTCGGGCGTCTGCACACGATCGAAGCGGCGCGTGTACTCGAGCACGGCCGCATCGCCGCGGCGCCGCACATCGAGAAGAATGCCGGCGACAGCTTGCTCGATCTTTGCGTCCTGTGTGTTCTCAAAGGCGAGCAGGCGATCGAGCTCGCGCTCGAAATTGGGATCGGCGGTGTCGAGCCGCCTAGGCGGTAACATCGGTCGAGGTTCGCTCTACCGCCTGCCGGAATCCCTCGAGCAGCGGTTTCAAAACACCGTCCTTGAGCTTGAGTGCGGCCTGATTGACGACCAGCCGCGCGCTGACGGCCATGATCTGCTCCACCGCCACCAATCTGTTGGCGCGAAGCGTGTTGCCAGTGCTGACCAGATCGACGATCGCGTCCGCGAGGCCCACCAGGGGGGCGAGCTCCATGGACCCGTACAGCTTGATGAGATCCACATGAACGCCCTTGCTGGCGAAGTGCTCACGCGCCGTCTTGAGGTACTTGGTCGCTACGCGCAACCGGGCGCCCTGCCGTACTGCGGCCGCGTAGTCGAATCCGACCGGCACCGCCACCATCATCCGGCACCGAGCAATGTGTAGATCCAGGGGTTGATACAACCCATCGGTGCCCTGTTCGTGCAGAACATCCTTGCCTGCGATCCCCAGGTCGGCCGCGCCGTGGCGCACGTAAGTGGGCACATCGGAAGCGCGGACGATGATGATGCTGACGTCCTGGCGGTTGGTGCCGAGGATCAGTCGGCGTGAGCTATCGGGATCCTCGTCCGGGTAGATCCCGACCGACGCGAGAAGCGGCAGCGTCTCGGTGAAAATCCGCCCCTTCGACAGGGCTATCGTGATGGTGTCCACGGCTGAGTGAGTCCATGAGCTGGGGCGGAAAGTTGATCGCGGCTCCACTGGCGATTCTACCCTACCGCCATCGACGATCAGGTGGCCTCCTGTGCTGTCCCGGCCGGTCGGGTCAGCGGGCTCGCCGGATGCGCGCGCCTAGCTGGCCCAGCTTCTCCTCGATGCATTCGTAGCCACGGTCGAGGTGATAGACGCGGTCGATCACGGTCTCCCCGCCCGCCACCAGCCCAGCCAGCACCAGGCAAGCCGACGCACGCAGGTCGGTCGCCATCACCTTGGCGCCGTCCAGCGCCTGCACGCCGCGCACGACTGCGCTGTTGCCTTCGACTTCGATATCGGCGCCCAGGCGGCGCAACTCCTGGACGTGCATGAAGCGGTTCTCGAACACCGTTTCCGTGATTCTTGATGTCCCCTGGGCCACGGCATTGAGCGCCATGAACTGCGCCTGCATGTCGGTGGGGAACCCGGGGTAGGGGGCGGTGCTGATGCTCACTGCCCTGGCATGACTGTCCGTTCGCAGCTGCAACCAATCGGGGCCGCCGTCGACCGACGCCCCCGTCTCCGTCAGCTTGCTCAAAACGGAATCGAGAATGTCGGGTCGGGTGCCCTTCAACCGAACTTCGCCGCCGGTGGCGGCGGCGGCCACCAGGAAAGTCCCGGTCTCGATGCGATCGGGCATCACCCGATAGGTGGCGCCGTGCAGACCGGATACACCTTCAACGGTGATTACGTCGCTCCCCTGCCCCGAGACCTTCGCTCCCATCGCGATCAAACAGCTCGCTAGATCGACGACCTCGGGTTCGCGCGCGGCGTTTTCGATCACGGTCGTGCCGTCGGCCAGGGTGGCCGCCATGAGGAGATTTTCAGTGCCAGTCACTGTCACCAGGTCCATGACGATCCTGGTGCCTCTCAGGCGCGTTGCAGTGGCGTGGATGTAACCGCGTTCGATTTCGACCTGCGCGCCGAGCGCCCGCAGCCCTTTGATGTGCTGGTCGACCGGGCGCAGCCCGATCGCGCAACCGCCAGGCAGCGAGACCCGCGCATCTCCGAAACGCGCCAGCAGCGGGCCTAGCACCAGGATCGACGCGCGCATGGTCTTGACCAGCTCGTAGGGGGCGATCCGGTGATGCAGGCCGCTTGCGTTGAGGCTCACCCCTCCTTTCTCGTCGAGCGATACCTCTACGCCCATCTGTGCCAGCAGCGACAGCGTGGTGGTTACATCGCGCAGGTGCGGTACGTTCTGCACCTGCAGCGTTTCGGCCGTCAGGATTCCCGCGCAAAGGATGGGCAGCGCGGCATTCTTCGCTCCCGATATGCGTATCTCGCCCGAGAGAGGCACGCCGCCCTGGATGACCAGCTTGTCCATCAGCGGTCCGTCGGCCAGTCTTCGGGCGTGAAGGTGCGCATCGACAGGGCGTGGATCTCCTCGCGCATCCGTTCACCCAGGGCGCGATACACCAGCTGATGCTGCTGCACGCGCGATTTCCCGCGAAACGCCTCGCTCACGATAACCGCCTGAAAGTGCTGGCCGTCTCCCGTGACCTCCACGTGCTGACAGTTCAGATTCTCCACAATGTAGCGCTTGACGTCTTCCGGTGCGACCAAGGGACTCTCCCGATGAGCTCATTACCGCGACATTTTAGCCCCGCTCTCAGTGGCGGAGCTTATAGCCAGCCTGGAGCAGCCACAGTCCAAGTGCCGACAACGCGATCAGGAACCCGCCCACGACTGTGACGCTGACGACCGGGCTAATGTCGGCAGCGCCGAAAAAACCGAAGCGAAAACCGTCCACCATGTAGAAGAACGGGTTGAGGTGTGAGGCGTGCTGCCAGAAGGCTGGCAGCGATTGGACCGAGTAGAACACACCGGCCAGGAATGTCAGCGGAACGATGATGAAGTTCTGGAATGCTGCGACCTGGTCGAACTTGTCCGCCCAGATGCCCGCGACGATACCCAGGGCACCCATGATGCCGCCGCCCAGCACCGCGAAGGCGAGCGCCCAGAGCGGCTGCTGAAGCGGTACGGGGGCGAACACGCTGGTGACGAGCAGAACGCCGAGTGCGACTACCACGCCGCGCACCGCCGCGGCCAGGACATACGCAGCGAAGATCTCGAGCGGAGCCAGGGGCGTGAGGAGCACGAAAATGATGTTTCCCGTGATCTTCGACTGGATCAAGCTCGATGAGCTGTTGGCGAACGCGTTCTGCAGCAAGGACATCATGGCGAGCCCCGGGATCAAGAACGAGGTATAGGCCACACCCGGGAAGACCTGAACCCGCGATTCGAGCGCATGCGAGAAGATGAGGAGATAAAGCAGGGCGCTCAACACCGGTGCCGCGATGGTCTGAAAGCTCACCTTCCAGAAGCGCAGCAACTCCTTGTACAGCAGCGTCCGGAAGCCCGGCACTAGTGCCTCCGCATAACCTGCACGAACACGTCCTCGAGATCGGCCTGGAGCACCTCCAGCTCCTGCACCTGTATGCTTTCCGCGCGCAGGTCCGCCAGGACGCTTTCGATTTGCGCGTAGCTGTCGAGGGCAAGCAGGCGACTGTCATCCTCTGCGCCGATCATTTTGGTAGCCAGCGCTGCCGGCAGCCGGTCGGGGGCAAGGCGCAGCCGCAGGCGCACCCCCGCAACCTGGCGCAGGAGATTGCGAGTCGTGTCCAGCGCGACGATGACCCCTTGCTTGAGCATCGCGATGCGGCTGCACAGCGCTTCTGCCTCTTCGAGATAGTGCGTCGTGAGCACGACTGTGTGACCGGCCTGATTGAGCTCCCGGACGAAGTGCCACAAACCCTGACGCAGTTCGACGTCCACCCCTGCAGTCGGCTCATCCAGGATGATCACCGGCGGCCTGTGCACCAGCGCCTGCGCCACCAGCACGCGGCGCTTCATCCCGCCCGACAACTGACGCATATTCGCCCCGGCTTTGTCGGTGAGATCCAGACGCTCGATGATCTCATCGATCCAGGCGTCGTTGTTCCGCAGTCCGAAGTATCCCGACTGAATGCGCAGCGTTTCACGCACCGTGAAGAACGGATCGAACACCAGCTCTTGCGGAACGACACCGATTCGGCGCCGCGCATGACGGTATTGACTCACCACGTCGTAGCCCATCACGCGAAGCTCGCCCGAGTCGGCACGCGCCAGACCGGCGAGAATGCTGATGAGCGTGGTTTTGCCTGCCCCATTGGGCCCGAGCAGGCCGAAGAATTCCCCCTGCGGGATCTCGAGGCTGATCCCGCCGAGCGCTCGCAAGGAACCGAACCGCTTGTGGACCTGCTTGATCTCGATCGCAAAAGGCATGGCCGACGCGCGGCGACTGCGGAGACCTACTCAGGCGCCGGGGATGAGTTCTCCTACGCCGTACAGCGCGATGAGCGATCGCAGATTCTCGTTCAGGTTCTCGAACCGGATGCGGTGGCTTCTGGCGCTTGCATCTCGCACCCACGCAAGCAGCATCCCGACCGCCGCGGAGTCAGCCTGGGTCACTCCCGACAGATCCACGCGAATCTCGGGACCCTGGAAGCGCTCCCGCACCTCGTCCAGCAGCGACGTGACGGTGGTCAATGTCAACGGCCCGTCGATGCGATGACGTCCCCCGGACGAGTCGATCGCCGCGCCGACCGTGGCGCTATTGCTGCTTCTTCGTCCCGGCAGCAGGTGCGCTAACTTTGTCCTGTAAGGACTTGATGAGCCCATCAATACCCCCCTGTCGGATCTCCTCGGCGAAGGTGCTGCGATAAGTAGTAAGCAAGCTCACCCCTTCCACCGTCACGTCGTAAATCTTCCAGGCAGCCGAGGCCTTGTACATGCTGTAGTCGACGGTGAGCGGTGGTCCGCCGTTAGGTACCTTTATTTCGGTCCGCACCTGCACATCGTCGTCCGCCGGCTGCATCCGGACCGGTTTGACGTCAATAGTGATGTTCGCGTACGCGCTGTAGGCGGCGCTGTAAGTGCGGATCAACAGGCGATGAAACAGGTCGACCAGCGTTTTCTGCTGCTCGGGCGTAGCCTGCCGCCAGCCGCGGCCCACCGCGAGGCGCGTCATGCGCTCAAAATCGAAGTGCGGCGCGACCTTCTGCTCGAGCAACTCGGCAAACTTGGCTTGGTTGCCGGCGCGCAATTCTTGATCTTGCGCCAATGCATTCAGCACCTCGTCGGCGACCGTTCGCACCAGCTTGTCCGGCGCTTGTGCCAGCGCCGTGCCGCTCGCACAAAACGCGAACATCAGAGCCAGCGCCGCCATCGCTCGCGGCGTAACGCGCGTCCGCCGCGACACGCCGCTCTCGTCTGTCGAAGTCACTTCTTCGTTCCTCCATCCGCCGCCTTGCCGTAAAGGAACTGCCCGATCAGCTTCTCCAACACCACTGCGGACTGGGTGAGCTTGACCTCATCCCCCTCCTTGAGGTTGGTGGTGTCTCCGCCCGCTTCTAAACCCACATACTGCTCGCCGAGCAGACCCGACGTCAGGATCGACGCGGACGTGTCTTTGGGAAAGCTATAACGCTTGTCGATGCGCATGGTGACACGGGCGGTGAACCTCTGATCATCGAAGGCGATGCTCACTATGCGGCCAACGACAACCCCTGCGCTCTTGACTGGCGCGCGCGGCTTGAGGCCGCCGATATTTTCGAACTGGCCAAACACGATATAGCCATCGGATGCGGATACGCTGGTCGCATTCCCGACCTTGAGCGCCAACGTGAGCAATGAGACGAGTCCAGCGGTGACGAACACCCCGACCCACAGATCTACGGTCGTGCGCTTCATGATCAAACCCCGGTGAACATGAAAGAAGTCAGGACAAAGTCCAGTGCCAGCACGGCCAGCGCGGAAGTCACCACAGTGCGCGTAACGGCGTAGGACACGCCTTCGGCAGTGGGCGGCGCGTCATAACCCTCGAACAGGGCGATCAGCGTGACCGCCACACCGAACACGGCGCTCTTGATGATGCCGTTCAGGATGTCCTCGCGCAGATCGACGTTGGCTTGCATCTGCGACCAGAAGGCGCCCGAGTCGACGCCGATGATCACCACGCCGATGAGGTATCCACCGAACACGCCCAGCGCGCTGAAGATCGCCGCGAGCAGTGGCATCGAGATCACGCCGCCCCAGAAGATAGGAGACAGCACGCGCGCGAACGGATCCACTGCCATCATCTCCATCGCCGACAGCTGCTCGGTTGCTTTCATGATGCCGATCTTGGCCGTGATGGCGGAGCCGGCACGGCTGGCGAACAGCAACGCCGACACGACGGGTCCCAGTTCGCGCACCAACGCCAGCGCCACGAGCGTTCCGAGCGCCTCGGCCGAGCCATATCGCTTCAACGTCTCGTAACCTTGCAACCCCAGCACAAGACCGACGAACAGCCCCGAAACGATGATGATGATCAGCGACAGGGTGCCGGTGAAAAAGATCTCGTTCAGCGTGAGCTGCGGTCGGCGCACGCTCTCGCTTGAGCGGGCCAGCACCAGCCAGGAAAAGCGGGTGGCCGCCCCCAGCTTCCAGATGGCATCGACAACGATATGACCCACCTGGCGCAGTCCGCGATCCAGCGCTGCGATCACGCGTGATGCTCCAGACCGAGGTCGCGCGCATAAGCGGGCGCCGGATAGTGGAACGGCACCGGCCCGTCGGTGTCCCCATGAACGAATTGATGCACGAACGGTTCGTTGGAGGCACGCAGGGAGGCGGGTGTTCCCTCCGCGACGATGACCCCTGCCGAAACAAAGTAGACGTAGTCCACGATCCTGAACGATTCCTCGACGTCGTGCGTCACGATGATCGAAGTCGCTCCCAACGC
>DASPUW010000393.1:0-17201 GCA_035622675.1 Burkholderiales bacterium
TCGGCAGCGTCAGCGTAAATGAGACCCAGGGCAACCCATTCCAACCCGATATCACCTTCCGCGGTTTCACGGTATCCCCTCTGCTGGGCTTTCCCCAGGGGCTGTCGGTGTTTCAGGACGGCGTGCGCGTTAACGAACCCATGGGCGATGTCGTCAACTGGGACCTGATCCCGCAGGGCGCCATTTCGTCCATGACGCTCATCCCCGGATCGAATCCTGTGTTTGGTCTTAACACCTTGGGCGGAGCGTTGTCGGTCAATACCAAGAGCGGCCGCGAGTACCCAGGGGGCTCGCTATCACTGTTTGGGGGGTCGTTCGGGACGTACAGCGGTAACGTCGAATACGGCGGTCGGAAAGACAACTTCGACTACTACATCTACGGCAACTACTACAACAGCGACGGCTGGAAGGACAACAACACCTCTCAGAGCCTTGTCCAGCAGATATTCGGCAAGATCGGCTACCAGACCTCGGATTTCGACGCGGACCTCAGCTACAGCTTTGCGGACAATACGCTGTTCGGCGCTCAGACCATGCCGACCGCCATGTACTCGGCGAACGACAAGCTGCCCTATACCTGGCCCGACAGCACCAACAACCTTCTCAACTTCGTCAATCTGCGGCTCAGCAAGGTCTTCAGCGAAGACAAGATCCTCGCGGGCAATGTGTACTGGCGCGAGCTCAAGAGCAACAACGTCAGCAGCAACGTCAACGGCGACTTCGACGGCAGCAACAGCGGAACCGCTTGCGACGGCACGAGTCCCGACACCCTCTGCCCCGCGAGCAACATTCAAAGCATCACCGACACCACTGGCGTAGGAGGCACGCTCCAGTTCACGCTGCTCAAGCCGCTTGCGTCACACAAGAACAGTTTGACCGTCGGCGCTAGCTACGACTACGGGAATACGACTTTCACACAGAGCAGCCAGAATGCCGTGTTCAATTCAGCCCGGGACACGATAGGTGTCGGTCCGTTCGTATTGAACACAGATGTGAGCGGCATCAACGAGTACACCGGTATCTACTTCACAGACACCTTCTCGTTCACCGACCAACTGCTCTTGACGCTCGCCGGTCGTTACAACATCGCGACGATCCGCCTGACTGACCAGCTCGGGGACAACCCCAGCATCAACGGCACCAACACCTACGAGCGCTTTAACCCGGCCATAGGTCTCAACTACAACCCGAGCAAAGCGATCAATACCTATGTCAGCTACAACGAGGGGATGCGCGCGCCCACGCCCGTCGAGCTGACCTGCGCGAACCCAAGCGCCCCCTGCCCTCTGCCCAACGCTTTCGTATCCGACCCGCCGCTGCAAGCGGTGGTGGCCAAAACCTTCGAGCTTGGAGGGCGGGGCATGCTGAGCCCAGATACCGCCTGGAGCGCGGCGATCTACCAAACGAACGTGTTCAACGACATCCAGTTTGTCAGTACCAGCGCCACCGGGGTCGTGGGCTACTTCACGAACATCCCACAGACGCGTCGGCAGGGCCTTGAGCTCAACCTGAAGCAGCGTTTCGATACGCTTACTCTTCAGGCCGCCTACGGCTACGTCAATGCCACTTACCAGTCGTCCTTCTTCCTCCAGAGTCCCAACAACTCGTCGGCCAACGCCAGCGGCGATATCCAGGTGCAGCCTGGAGACCACATACCGAATATACCGCGCAACAACTTCAAGCTGCGCGCCGATTGGGAGGCGACCCCGAAACTCTCCGCGGGCGCAACCCTCGTATACGCCAGTAGCCGGTTTGCGATTGGCGATGAGAACAATCAGGATGTCAACGGCTCCATCCCCGGGTATACCGTCGTTAACGTGGACGCACGCTACCAGATCACGGACCAGCTGCAGGTATTCGGGCGCATCAATAACCTGTTCGACCGCAAATATCAGACCGCAGCCATCCTAGGCGAGAATTTATTCACGGGCCCTAATTTCACGTACAACCTGGCGGGGGCGCAGTCCTCTCTCTTCAGCACACCAGGCGCACCGTTCGGTATCTGGGTCGGGATCAAGTACGATTTCGCGAAACCAGCCAAGTCGGCCCAGCACTCCGACGACGCGAACTAATCGAACTTCAGCGCAGGCGTACGACTCTAAGGTGACGGTTCGCCGCCCACGGGGAGGCGGTTACAATACGCAGCGTTCAAGAACAAGGAGACCAAACGTGAAGTCACGCACATTCGCGGCCGCCGCTCTGGCAATCGCAGGGGAGATCGCCTTCGCCGCACCTCTCGCCTACGTCCCGAACGAGGAGAGCGGCACCATCTCGGTGATCGACACGCAGTCGGACAGCGTGATCAAGACTATCAAGGCGGGCAAGACTCCGCGTGGGATCGCCACCTTCAAGGGGGGTCACACGCTGTATGTCAGCGATCAGCCCAACAACGCTCTGCTGGTGGTGGACCTGGACAAGCAGGCCGTAGTGGACAAGATCGATCTGGGAGAATCTCCCGAAGGCGTCGGCATGTCCGCGGACGGCCGTTTCGTCGCCGCGGCCGTGGAGATCAGCAACTCCATCGCCCTCATCGATACCGCGACCAAGAAGCGCGTCGCGAGCATCAAAGTCGAAGGCAAGAATCCCGAGCATGCCGTGTTCAGCCCGGACGGCAAGTGGATCTTTTCGAGCGCCGAGGAAGCAACGCAGGTCGACATCATCGATCTCGCGCAGCGTAAGCAGGTGGCCAGCGTGCCGGTAGGGCGGCGCCCCCGGGGCATCGGCTTCCTGCCCGACAGCAGCAAAGCCTACGTAGCGTGCGAGCTTGACAGTACGGTCTACGTCATCGACGTCGCCAAGCAGGCGGTGCTGAAGAGCATCAAAGCCGGCAATTTCTCGAATGGCGTCGCCGTGCGCCCGGACGGCAAGCGCGTCTACATTTCCAACGGCAAGGACGCGACGGTGTCGGTGATCGACACCGGCAGCGACGAGATCATCGCCACCATCCCGGTCGGCAAGCGCCCCTGGAACATGGCCCTCACACCCGACGGCAAGAAGCTGTACGTCGCCGCCGGCCGCTCGAACGCGGTATCGGTGATCGACACCGAAGCCAATCAGAAGCTGACCGACATCCCGGTGGGCGACAAGCCCTGGGGCGTGGTGATTCACGACTGACGGCTGGCGGAAGGGCAACCACCCCGTCACCTCCGGTGCCACCCCTCCTTTGGAAAGGAGGGGAAAAAGAAGTTCTCCCCTCCTCTCCGAATAGGGGTAGGCACGTTGGAGGGCGGAACAGGGTTCCCTCAGGGATGTGACCCCGGAAACGCGCCTGCAGGCCCAGGCTACGCGTAAGAGCCCTCGAAGTTCGCACTCGCGGAATCGATTAAGAGAGCACGGCCTGCCCACGCAGTGGGCGGGGTGGTGGATTGTCCGCACGGTTTCACCCGTATAATCCCCTCACTCTCTCTCCCGTTTAGCATCCTCGTGGCGTTGAACGTCCGGGCGCTCCGGTCCGACGTGTGGGGCATCATCGTGGACTGGCGCGCGAGCCTGGTCCGCGAGGGCCGTGCGTTGACCGCGCTTTGCCTGGCGCTATGCCTGTCCGGGTGCGCTGTCTTCCGCAGCTACGACAAGGAGCTGACGCAAACCACCAACCTGGCCGGCGCCGGCAAGGTGGACGACGCCATCAAGCAGCTCAACAAGGACAACTCCGGCAAGAACAAAGACCTCCTCTATTACCTCGAGCTCGGCATGCTGGAGCGGTTCGTGGCGCGCTTCCCGGACAGCCAGACAGCCTGGAAGTCGGCGGACCAAACCGTCCAGGAGTGGGCACGCTTGGCGCAGACGGATCCCTCCAAGCTGTTGCCGGGCGCCGCGAGCTACATCGTCAACGACAAGGTGCGGCCCTACGAGGGGCACGACTATGAAAAAGTCATGCTGCTCACGTACATCGCGCTCAACTATCTGGCGATGGGGCAGTACGACAACGCGCGCGTCGCGATCAAGCAGACGCACGAGCTCGAGGCCGTGATCTCGGATCTGCGCAGCAAGGAAACCCAGAGGGTGCAGCAGGAGGCGAGCAAGGAAGGCGCGCGCACCAATTTCAGGGAGCTCAACGGCTACCCCGTCCAGACCATCGACAACCCCGCCGTGAATGCGCTCAAGAACAGCTACCAGAGCGCGCTGTCGCACTATCTCGCCGGCTTCGTCTACGAGTCGCTCGACGAGCCGAGCCTGGCCGCACCCGGTTACCGCCTGGCGATCGAGCTGCAGCCCAACCAGCCGCTGCTCGACGAAGCGCTGCGCGGCCTCGATCAGCGCGTGAGCGCACCTGACGACGGGCTGACAGACGTGCTCTTCGTGATCGGATCGGGCACGGCGCCCGCCCTGCAGTCGAAGTCGTTTCCCCTGCCGGTGCCGGTAAACCGCACGCTGATCCTCGTTCCGGTCTCGTTTCCGGTCATGAAATCGACATCGACGCCGTTCCTGCCAAAACAGCTCACGGTCGACGAGGGAGAGGCGATCCCGGTCGCACCGATCACCAACATCGATCTTATGGCCCGCCGGGCACTTAAGGACGACATGCCGGGGATCATGCTGCGCGGCGCGATCCGTTCCGCAACCAAGGCAGCGACCCAGTACGCGTTGATGCACCAATCGCAGCAGAAGAACAGCGGTTTACTGGCCCTGGCCGGGCTGGCCGTGATGGCCGCCGGGGTGGCGACCGAGTCGGCCGACGAGCGCACCTGGCGCACGCTGCCGTCGGAAATCGGGATCGCTCGAGTGCGGTTGCCGCCCGGCAACCACACCATCGCTCTGCAGACCCCCCAGGGCATGCGCAAGATCCAGGTGAACCTATCCGGTCGCTACACCGTGGTAGGCTTACGCATGGTGCGCGGCCAGCTCTTCCTGCAGGCGCCCGAAGGGGGTTTGCCGAGAGCAGAATCCGCCGAGACCGGGGCGGGGGCGCAACCGTCAACGGGTGACGGGCCGCCTGCGTTTGAGCAGCAGCCCCACAACTAGGGAGACTCGGACATGAAATGGACCTGGACGATCATTGCGTTGTTCGCGGCAGTGCTCGCCGCTGGATGCGGCACCAAGAAGGGCTTCGAGAAGCCGGGGTTCGCTTTCGGCTGCCCGACCGGCGACCAAAAGATCAGCTCGATGGACGATCTAGTCAAGGCCAAGGTTGCGTACGAAGGCAAGCGCACGACCATTGCGGTTACCGAAATGCGCTGCACGATGAGCGGCGATCTGATCAAGATCGACGCCATCCTCAACAACGACAGTTCGCATGTCAAGCGGATCAGCTATAAATGGCGCTGGATCGACCGCGAAGGCATGCGCGCCTGGGAAGAAGAGGTGTGGAAGCCGCTGCTCATGAACGAGAACAGCAACGTCCCCGTCACCGGCATCGCGCCGACGAACAAGGCCGTGGACTATCGCCTGGTACTGCTGAGCCAGGAATAATAGGCCAGAAATAATCGATGAACAGGCCCGCCGTCGGACCCAGCTATCGCAAAGGAGAGCACTCAATGATCGCTACGAATTGCCTGCGCCGCCTGGCGCCGATGCCTCTGCTTGTTGCCGTTGCGCTCGTCGCGGCATGCGCGCATGAGAAAACGCAGTACGGAGACGCGAGGGCCACCGAAACCGTCACCAACCAGTTCGGCTCCACCGACCTGCAGATGATTGCGGAATCCATGACGCGCTCGATGCTGCAGACGCCGCTGATCACCGCCGGCAACCTGCCGATCGTTACGGTGCAAGAAGTCAAAAACAAGACCAGTGAATACATCGACACGCGCTCCATCACCGACAGCATCCGCGTCGAGCTGCAGAAGAGCGGGAAAGTGCGCTTCGCGGTCGACGCCGCCGCCATGCAGCAGCAGGTCGAGGAGCTGCAGCGCCAGCAGAGCGAGCTCTATGAGAAAGAGCAGGCCGTGGAGAAGGGCAAGATGGTGGGCGCACAATACCGCATGGAAGGCAACATCACGTCGATCGTAAAGCAGGCGAAGGATACGAAGGACGTGTTCTACAAGTTCAACCTGCAGCTCTGGAACATCCGCAACGGGCTGCTGGAGTGGACGGACGAGAAGGAAATTCGCAAAACTACGAGCAAGGGCTGATTCCCCCCACCCTGGCCCCTCCCCCGCTCACCCTCACCCTACCCTCTCCCTGACCCTCTGCCGTCGAGGGAGAGGGAGATTGGCACCCTCACCCCCACCCCCGGATCAAGTCCGGGGCAGACTCTCTCCCGTCGAGCGAGAGGGGGTTTGGATTCCCTCTCCCGTCGAGAAAGAGGCAGCTTAGATCCCCTCTCCCCTTGCGGGAGAGGGTTAGGGTGAGGGGTATCTCTGGATCAGTTCTTCCCCTTCTGATACGTGCCGACGAGCTGCGTCTGCGCGATGATGTGACCCTTCATTGCCTGCTCCAGCGCTGCTGCGCTCGGTTTGTCGAGGTCCGGCAGAACCGCATCCAGCGCATAGAGCTTGTGGAAATACCGGTGACGGCCGATCGGCGGACAAGGCCCTCCGTAACCGGTCCGCTGCCAGCCG
The DNA here is from genome assembly GCA_035622675.1 of Burkholderiales bacterium. GTDB lineage: Bacteria > Pseudomonadota > Gammaproteobacteria > Burkholderiales > SHXO01 > SHXO01. Next base: position 6,498 of record DASPUW010000393.1, read on the forward strand.
TTAGATCCCTCGCGCGTGCCCTTCGGCAACGCGCTGGAAGCTAAGCCTTCGGCCAGGCCCGTGGCGGTCGCCGGGATGTCATACAAGACCCAATGGACCCAGGTTATACGCGGAGCCGCGGGATCGGGCGCGTCGGGATCGTCCACGATGAGTACCAGACTCTTCGCATTCGCCGGCACGCCGCTCCAGGCGAGCGGCGGCGACATGTTCTTGCCTTCGCACGTGTAGACCCTCGGGATCGATTGACCCTCGCCGAATGCGGCAGAGGTGAGCTTCATGTTGTCCTCCGCGGTTGCGGTACCGCAGCCGAACACTGAAGCTAACATGGCTGCGCAAGCAGCCCGGCGCACGAGCCCGAAACCTGCTCCTTCATTCGACATCGTCTGCCTCCTGCAGTTTGCGCTGTTGCTGCGCGATGGCCCATGCCACATGCTCTTGGACCAGCTCGGACGGATAGTTGCTCCTGGCCAGCAGCGCCCCGAGTACTGCCGCATCGGCCGGCGCGTTGCCAAGGCCGATCGCGAGGTTGCGGAGCCAGCGTTCGTAGCCGATGCGCCGGATGGCGCTGCCTTCCAGATTGCGCTCGAACTGGTGCGCGTCCCACGCAAACAGCTCGAGCAACCTGGCCCGATCCAACCCGTGGCGCGTGCGAAAATCGTCCAGTCCGCTCGCCTGCGCGTAGCGGTTCCACGGGCACACGAGCTGGCAATCGTCGCAGCCGTACACGCGATTGCCGATGAACGGCCGCAGCTCCTCTGCAATGCTGCCCGCGTGCTCGATGGTGAGGTACGAGATGCAGCGGCGCGCGTCGAGGAGATAAGGCGCAATGATCGCCTGCGTCGGACAGACGTCGATGCAGCGCTGACACGTACCGCAGTGCTCGTCCTGCGCGTCATCTGGCGGCAGCGGCAGATCGGTATAGATCTCGCCCAGGAAGAACCACGAGCCGCCCTCGCGATTGAGCAGCAGCGTATGCTTGCCGCGCCATCCGAGTCCCGCTTTCACCGCCAGCTCGACTTCCATCACCGGCGCGCTGTCGCTGAACACACGGTAGCGGAACGGACCGATCTCCTGTTCGATGCGCTCGGCCAGCTTCTGCAGTCGGCCGCGCAGCACCTTGTGATAGTCGCGTCCGAGCGCATAGCGCGACACGTACGCTCTGCTCCCGTCGGCCAGGATGGCGTCGCTCTCCGCTGCCTCGGCGGGCCGATAGTCGAGGCGCACCGAGATCACCCGCAGCGTGCCCGGCACGAGCTCGCCCGGACGGCTGCGGAGCGTGCCGTGCCGCTCGAGCCAGTCCATGTCGCCGTGGTAGCCGCTCGACAGCCAGTCGAGCAAGCGCGCCTCCGCGTCGCCCAGCTCGACATCCGAGACGCCGATCTGCGCGAAGCCCAGCTCGGCGCCCCAGGCTCGAATGCGCGGCTTGAGGAGGACGAAATCGATTGTGCGTTCTGTTCCGACTTGCACCGACGACGGACGATCTCATGCGGGCAACGTCCAGTTTAACCTGTCACGCGTTGTCACCGCCCGTTGATCTCGATCAAGGTCCATCAGAGCCTGGGAACTTAGCATCATTCCAGGTGGGCGCTGCTGGGGGCGCGTCTGTAACGCAGTGTAACGATGAATGGAGAAAGACACGATGGGCTCGATGAAACATGATCAGCCGCGGCGCCCCTTCCCATGGCCAAGGGGATGGTATCGCCTCTCTGCGATTTCCACAGCGCTGATCGCGGCCTTCGGAACGGCGCCGGCGCCGGCGGTGGCAGCGGGCAACGCGTCCTCGGGAAAGCAGCTCTATGAAGCCCGCTGTGTCGGCTGCCATGGGACGAGCGCTGCAGAGGCCACGCTCGGACCTAACTTGGTCGGCGTCATCGGACGCAAAGCCGGGACCGGAGAAACCGGCGTGCACTCGCGCGCCCTGACCGAATCGAACATCAGATGGGACGAAGCGTCACTGCGCTGGTTCCTCAGTGGGCCGATCGAAGGCACAACGACGATGCCCGCTCCTGTTTTGGATGCGCAACAGATCGAGGACCTCATCGCCTACCTCAAGACCCTGCATTGAGCGCTTCTCGAGCATCCACACGCGCCAGACGCATGTCATGCCGGGTCTTCTGAGGATCGGCTACAAGCTGCTGGTCAACGACAGGGGCAAATTCGCGGCATTGATCGTCGGGATTACCTTTGCCGTCTTCCTGATGATCATGATGACCTCGATGTTCTCGGGGATCCTGCGCCGCTCCGCGGCGACCGTCACCAATGTCGGAGCGACGATCTGGGTGATGGACCCAGGCGTAAACAACGTACTCAGCACCATACCCCTGCCCGATTACATTCTGGATGCGGTGCGCAGCATCGAGGGAGTCAGATACGCGGTGCCGTTATATTCGGGTGGCGCGCTCGTCAAGCTGCGCGACGGCACCTATGAGCCGGTCAGCGTGATCGGCCTCGATGACACCAGCCTGTTCGGCCGTCCCGAGCTCGAGCAGGGGCGCATCGAGGATATCTACGCTGAGAACGGCTTCATCGTCGTGCGCGACGCCGAGTTTCGCAAGCTGCGCAATCCAATCATCGGCAGCGAGTTCGAGATCAACGACCACCGCGGCGTTGTCGTCGGGATCGCCAAGGTGTCTACCAGCGGCCTGTTCGGGCTTCCCACCCTGTACACGACCTATAACCGGGCCATCCGCTACATCCCCAATAGCCGGTTCACCACGTCCTACGTCTTGATCGAACCCAAGAGCGCGTCTGCGATAGAGCACATCCAAGCCGAAGTCAAACGGCTCGGATACGACGCGCTCACCAAGCAGCAGTTCATCCAGCGCATCAGCCGTTTCTACATGTACCAGACGGGGCTCGGTACCAACGTCTTGCTGATGGCGGTGATCAGCTTCATCGTCGGGCTGTCCATCTCCGGCCAGACGTTCTACACCTTCATTCTCGAAAACCTCGAACGCTTCGGCGCCTTGAAGGCGATCGGGGCAACGGGCACCCAGTTGATACAGATGATCCTGTTCCAAGCCATGTTCGCGGCCTTCACGGGCTATGGGTTGGGCATTGGCCTGAGTACGCTGCTGACGCGGATGGCCCAGATGCGGCTTCCCAGCTACGCGGCGATGACCACCTACGGGAATCTCGGTCTCGCCTTCGTGATGGTTCTCATCATCGCCGGCATCTCCAGCTACATCGGGATCAGAAGAGTGCTGCGCATCGAACCCTTCGACATCTTCAGGGGCTGAGGGTGAGCAGCGTCGCCGTCCGAGCAAACGAGCTGGTCAAATGGTTCGGCGAAGGCGAGGCAAAAACCATCGCGATCCGGGGGGTGAGCTTCGAAGCGAACTTCGGCGAAATGCTCTACATCGAAGGCCCATCGGGAAGCGGCAAGACGACACTTCTCAGCATGATCTCGGGAATCTTGCGCCCCAATTCCGGCACCGTTACCGTTCATCAGCGCGACATCTGGAATATGCCTACCGATCAGCTTGCCGCCTTCCGGCTGAACACGATCGGATTCGTCTTCCAGGATTACCATCTGTTCCCGCGTCTCACGACCGCGGAGAATGTGGCCATCCCGCTCATTCTCAAGAGGCAGGAGTGGGGCGCTTCGCTGAAGCTTGCGCAACGCTATCTGGAGATTGTCGGGCTGGGCGCGCGGGCGAGCCTTCCGCCGGTCAAGTTGAGCGGAGGCGAGCAGCAGCGCGTGGCCATTGCGAGGGCGATCGTCAGCGCCCCCGACATCCTGATCTTCGACGAGCCCACCGCATCCCTAGACGGCGACACGGGCAAGCGGATCGTGGAGTTCGTCAAAGGCGAGATCCTCACCGACAAACGCTGCATCCTCGTGGTGACGCACGATAGCCGCATCCTTCCCTACGCCGACCGGATCATCCGCATGGAAGACGGGAAGATCACGGGAATCACCCAGAGAGCGCACTGAGTGAGAAACAAGATCCTCCTCGTGCTCGCGGTCTTTGGCATCGTGGCAGGCTTGCTCAGCGCCTATCTGTACGGCGTGGAGCGCAAACCCAAGCCACCGGTGTTCAGTCCAGCGCCCAACCCCTACGCCCAGGGAATCTACGCCAACGGCATCGTCGAGAGCTATCAGACTCACGGTGAGAATATCAATATCTACCCCGAGGTCGCCGGTACCGTGGTCATCATTCTGGTCTCCGAGGGACAGCGCGTTCAGCGCGGCACCCCGCTGCTGGCGCTGGACGACTCCGTACAGCGAGCGAGCGTCGAGCAGCAGAAATCGCAGGCGGAGGCCGCGCTCGCCCTTCTGCAGGAGCTGAAGGCGCAGCCGCGCCGCGAGAGCCTCGAAGTCGTGAAGGCGCAGGTAAATCTCGCCGCCGCGAACCTCAAGACGGCCCAGGATCAGCTCGACAAGCAGCGGCGCTCCTACGAGCTCGACCCCAAATCGGTGAGCAAGGACACGTTGGACACGGCCGAGAACGCGGTCAAGGTCGCGAAGGCCAACCTTGAAGTTGCGCAAAAGCAATACGAGCTCAACAAAGCTGGCGCCTGGAGCTACGACATTCGCAATCAGGAAAAGCAGTACAACGCTGCTACGAAAGCGTACGCGGCCGCGAGCAACTTGCTCGCCAAGTACACGCTCAACGCGCCGATCGATGGCGTGGTGTTGTCGGTTAACGCGGCCGTCGGCAGCTACGTGTCGCCTCAGGGAGCATACGACACCTACACGCAAGGAATGATTCCGGTCATTGCGATGGGGAGCACGGGAGAATTTCTCGGAGTGAGATGTTACATCGACGAGATCCTGCTGCAGCGTCTGCCTTCCGACGGACACATGAAAGCCGAAATGTTCATTCGGGGCACCGATATCCGCCTGCCGCTGGAATACGTGCGCATCCAGCCGTACGTGTCGCCCAAGGTCGAACTGTCCGATCAACGCGCAGAGCGGGTTGACGTCAGGGTCCTGCCAGTCATCTTCCGGTTCGCCCCGCCGAAGGACATGCAGGTCTATCCCGGTCAGCTCGTTGACGTGTACATCGCAGAGCCTCAGAAATAGGAAGCGTCTGGGAGCTTTCGATCAGCGCTTTGCCAGATACGACAGACAAGCATCGATGATCCGCAGTCACATCCACCGAGAACCCGGACCGTTCGTGACGGCCTGCACCGGGGCCGTGGTGGCGGGGCTGTTCGTTGCAAGCTGCGCAGTTGGCCCGGACTTCGTGCGCCCCAAACCACCCAGCGCGGAGCGCTACACACCTCAGCCGTCCGCGCAATCGACCCTGACGGCCGACGGGCAATCGCAACGCTTCGAGCCCGGCGCGAAGATCGCGGCCGACTGGTGGCGCCTGTTCAACTCCGCGAAGATCGACACGTTGGTCAAGGAAGCAATCACCGGCAATCCGAGCCTGCAGGCCGCGCAGGCGAGTCTGCGCGAAAGCCAAGACAATCTGCGCGCCGGGTATGGAGTCTTCTACCCGCAAGTCAACGTAGGCGCGGGAGCCAGTCGCGAGAAGTTCTCAGGAGCGAGCTTCGGACAGAGCGGAGCGACCAGCATCTTCAACCTTTTCACCCTCAGCGCAAGCGTAAGTTATGCGCTGGATGTGTTTGGCGGCGAGAGACGCGCCGTCGAGGCGCTATCGGCACAGTCAGATTATCAGCGCTATGTGACCGTCGGCACCTACCTCACCCTTTCCGGCAACATCGTAAACACTGTGATTGCACGCGCCGGATATCTGGCCGAGATCCGCGCCACCGAAGAGCTCATCGCACTGCAAAAGGAACAGGTGCGCATCACCGAGGCCCAGGTGGCGGCAGGGACGACGACTTACGCCAGTCTGCTCAGCCTGCAAGGCCTCGTCGCAGGCACAGAAGCAACCCTGCCTCCGCTGCAGCAGAAACTGGATCAGACCGAGCACCTGCTGGCAACCCTCGCCGGGCACTTGCCTTCCGATCGCACGCTGGCCGACATCGACCTGACCAGCCTGACTCTGCCAACCGACCTGCCCGTCAGCCTGCCATCGGAGCTAGTGCGGCAGCGCCCCGACATCCTCGCAGCCGAGGCACAGCTACACGTGGCAAGCGCAAACGTCGGCGTGGCCACCGCTGCGCTATTCCCACGGTTCACACTCAACGCCGGCTTCGGCCGGGCGAGCAACACCGGAACGACGCTCTTGCAGAGCAGCAGCAATGTCTGGAGTCTCGGCGCCAACATGACCGCGCCGGTGTTCGAGGGCGGCACCCTCCAGTATCAACGAAAGGCCGCGATCGAAGCTTACCAGGCCGCGCTCGGAAGCTACCGGCAGTCCGTGCTGAGCGCGTTCGCGCAAGTCGCCGACACGCTGCGCGGCCTGGAGCACGATGCAGAAACGGTTGACGCGCAGTCCCGAGCCGTCGCCGCGACAGCGGGCGCATTGAAGCTGGTGCAGACCAACTACCAGTCCGGACTTGCGAGCTATCTTCAGGTACTCGTGGCCGACGTGCAGTTCCACCAGGCGAGCGTCGGCTACCTCGAGGCCCGGACCCAGAGGCTTCAGGACACGACGGCGCTCTTCGTAGCATTGGGCGGGGGTTGGTGGAACGCCGATCCAATCGTGGGCAGATAGCCGCTGTGGTTCCGCGTTGCGCTCCGGCGTGAAATAGTCGTCAAGAACCCGGCTTGACTGCGTTCTCCACCTTCCTCCAACTCGCATCGGGATCAAATTTTGTCATGCCTCGCGCGAGCCGCAAGGTATCCTCGCCCAGGTCCTTCTCGTAGATGACTCCGTCGTGATTGACGATGAGGGTCATGATGCCGGAAACGCCATACCGCGCCGGATAGGCCACCAAGCCGAAGCCTCCCACCATCCTTCCGTCCACGAGGTAATCGTACGCGCCGCCCTTCGCATGCCCTCCCTGCGCCGTCAGAATCCTGTAGAAATAGCCGTGATAGGGCGTGGGCTTGCCGGCGGTCGGGGACGCCGGGTAGCCTTCTTCCACCGCATGCGCGACGAGCGGACCGAGCGGACTGGGCTCTTCCGCGTCCTCGGTGGCCCAATAAAGTCCGTCTCTTGTTCCTGTCGTACTCACAAACCTGCGAGCGAAGGCGCGCACACCGCTGCCGTCGTGGTCGACCGCTGCGTATTCACGCTGGGCATCGACGATCGCCAGACACACCTGCATCGCGTTGAGCTCGTTCTTCCCGATCCGCCGATTGAGGATCTCCTCCGCGCCCGCGGCGCTATCGAAGCGCCACGCACTATTCTCGCGCACGATGGGAATCGGCAAGGGCCAATCCTCTTGGCCGACGTGCAGCACTGCCTTGTTAGCGTTCTCGTACGTGAACCTGTGGCGGGCGCCATAGGCAGCCACAAATCTCTGCAGAGCTTTCCGATCGGCGATCGGATCGCCGGAGTGGAGCAGCTTTTCGCCTTCGACGCCCAGGATGTTCTCGGCGCGCTGTGTATCGCCCTCGTGGAGCGCATTCACGAGCGCCTCGGCCGCCTCTTCGGGAGCGCCGAAGACGGCCTGTTGGTCGCTGCCCGCAACGGCAACTCTGAGTCCGTTCGCGGCGGCGAGCCACATGGCTGCCGCGAAGATCAAGTACCAGGCCCGTCTGCCAAAGGACGCGACTGCTGGTTCATGTGCGCTCGACTGCAGGATCAACATCGCATCGTGGTGAATCATCGTCCGGAACGCCCGCCTGCCCCGCCCGCCGCTCGCGGGGGCGCGCCGCGGCTTGCGGCGCCCCGGTTCGAATAGGCGCTCGCCGCATCGCCCCGCCCAAAGCTCTCGAATGCCGGCGCGGCGTGTTGCCCTGCGGGCGGTGGCGGCGCAGCAGGACCAGCCCGAGCACCCGGAGGCGGCAGCGCACCCGGCGCAGCTCTTGGCGATACGGGACGCTCGGCGCGCTGCTCCCCTTCTGCTGGCGCACCCCTTTGCGCCAGCTCTCGTCGGACCTCCTCAGCGCTGGGCCGCGGCGCCTGTCCCGGTTGGCGAGCTTGCTCATAACCGCGGAAATCCCGTCGCGCTTCGGCACCGGGGAGCGCGCGACCGAACCGGCTGCGGGTGGTGTCGTCGCTGTAGGGCACACCGCGGCGGTGATCCACGTCGTGAATCCATTGCGGGCTCACGATCCGGGCGTGGTTAAAGGCGTTGTAGCGTCGAACGTTGATGATCACCGTGCGATGCTGCCAGTCGCAAACTCCCCAGATCGCCGGACCCACGAACACCCCGAAACCGAAATAGATAAAAGGTCCACCTACGACATACCCCGGGGGATACCAAAAATAGGGCGGCGCCGGCCACCACCATGGTCCGTAGACGAACGCCGGGTTGTACACCGGAACGTAAATGACCTCCGGGTTGGCGGGCTCGATCACAACCGTGTTGCCATCGTTTACGACCGTCTGCTGTGGCGTGGACGCAAGATTGCCAGCGGCTTGCGCCCGCGCGCGCAGACTCTGGATCGTGTCCATCACGGCTTGATGCTGCCCGAGAAAGGCGTCGCCTAGCTTTTCGGTCCAGTCCAATTTCTCATCCATCATGGTCAAGACCTGCGGCACCATGACTAAGCCTTTGACGCTGGGGTCCCAGCTTTGATCCTGCAGCGCCGCTTGGAGTTGATCGCCTTTCAAATCCGGATGCGCTCCAACCCAACGCGCTGCCTCCACCACTTCCAACGGATACGTAGACGCCATGAAGATCTGTGCGAGAAGGGCGTCCGGATAGAGGGCAATCGGCGCGAGCAGCTGGTCGAGTTCTTGTTGCCCAAAAACCGTTTGTCCGGCGGCGCTGGGAGCAGCAACGACGGCCGACTCTTCGGCCTCAACGCAGGACGCCGCCACCAGCAGGAGAGCAAGCGTCCACTCGACCCAATGCATCAAGCAATACTCCGGTATCCATGAGCTTCGATCAGCTCGCCCACCCGTTTGTTCGATCTTCAAACGCCTCGCGCCGGTCTCGCCACTCGGAGTAAGTGGACTGAAAGCTACGCTGACCAAAATTGCCGCGTCCGTTCTGCTCCCGCAGCATAGCGCGCCAAGCACGAGACTGCCTCAGCCATGTCGGTACATGATCAACAGGCATCAGCCAAAGTGGCCGCCTTCGTCACAAGCATGTGCCTCACCGCGCTGTGTCTTGTTCCCGGGCCAGCCCGTGGGCAGGTTTCGGAGGAGGTATTGAAGCGCCATATCTCGAGCTATGCAAACGAGTTGTGCGGCCTGTGCCATGACCTCCCCCGCGGCGACGAGCGCGCGCCGCGCATTGCCGGTCAGCAGCGGGCATATATCGAAGCGCAGCTCAACGCTTTTCGGCGCGCGAGCCGACTCGAACCCGAAGCATCGGACTGCATGTGGGGCCTTTCCTCGGCGTTGAGCGACGGGCTGGTCGAGGCGCTCGCAGCCTACCTCTCGGCTCAGACTCCCCGTCCCGGCGTCGCCGGTGATCCCGTTCAAATTCAGGCTGGCCGGGAATTGTTCCATCGCAGCGGCCGAGGAAACGCTGCCCCCGCCTGCGCCCAGTGCCACGGCGAAAACGCTGTCGGCTCAAACGCAACTCCCAGGCTCGCGGGCCAGCTTGCTCCATACCTCATCCGCCAGATGCAGGTCATTCGCTTCAAGTTCCGAGAGTCCCGATACATGCACGGTATCGTGCAGGACTTAAGCGACGCTGATGTGGTTGCGCTTGCCGCTTACCTGCAGTCTCTGTAGGCGCGTGATGCGCGACACACGTTGTTACATTGGACGGCTCAACCGGACTTCGCTTCATACGTTTTAGGAAGAACTCGGCGACTCGAATCCGATCCAAGAAGCGCCGAACCTAACGTCGAAAAAGGAAACCAAGATGACAACTTCAGCGAACATCCGGCGCCGCCGCACGCTTGAGCTGGCGTTCGCCATGACAATCGCACTGAGCGCTCTGGGCGCGACACAGGTTGCGCACGCCCAGGAGCACTGGCGCGAGCACGAATTCCGCGAGCACGAGTTTCATGATCGCGCGTACTTCGACGCGCGCTATCACCACGATCACTACTATCCGCCCGCGGGCTTTGCCTTCGGTGCGCTGCCTGCCGGGTATATTGCGGTCCGCCACGCAGGCGTGCCGTTCTTTTTCGCGGGCGGAATCTGGTACAGCGCGCCAGCGCCGGGACGCTTCGTTGTGGTTGCGCCGCCGATCGGCGTGGTCATCCCTGTGCTGCCGCCCTACTATTCCACCGTGTGGGTGGGAGGCGTGCCCTATTACTACGCAAACAATGTCTACTACGTGCAGAGCCCGCAGGGGTATGTGGTCGTCAATCCACCTCCGCCCGCAAACGTAGTCGAGGTGCCACCGGGCAACGCCGTGGTTCCGCCGCCGCCCCCCACCACCGTCTACAAGATGCCCGCGGTGCAGCTGTCGATGTATCCCAACCACGGGCAAAGCACGCAACAGCAGGCCAAGGACCGCTACGAGTGTCACAACTGGGCGGTCGGAGAAAGCCATTACGACCCGAGCCTGCCCAACGGCCCGGGCGCGACGGAACAGCAGATGGAAACATACAGACGCTCGATGAGCGCGTGCCTGGACGCGCGCGGCTATACCGTGTGGTAGCTCATGACAGCGATGCTAAGTCCAGGCTTCGCATCGCTGTCACATTTCTCCTTCCCGCGTGGCAGTGGAGCGCGGAGCGCTATACACTGCCGGCTTTGCACGAACGCAGCGCGCGCGGGGAGGAGGCATGGCCAAGAAAAAAGGCAAAAGCGTTGGCGTGATCGG
>DASPUW010000394.1:0-4173 GCA_035622675.1 Burkholderiales bacterium
CCTTCCACCACGACCCGCACGCCATGCTTGTAGACGTGGCTGCCAGCCAGCGTGACTGGCTGGGACGTAGCCGGCGTGTGTGCGTCGGGCACGGGGGACGAGGCTTGTCCTCCTTCCTTCTGGACCAATGGCGCTGGTGGCAGGTTGCGCAGCTGAACGATGCGAACGCGCCGGTCCTTTCCGACCAGCTGCTCCAGCACGGCGCCCATCTTTTCAGGCGGAATCAGGCTGCGCTGCAGTCTGGAGAGCTGGTCGTCGATCTCGGCGACTTGCCGGCGCTTCGCCGCGACGCGCTCGCGCACGGCGGCGTCCGGGTCCTGCTTGAGCGCGCGCTGCAATTCGACCTTCTGCGCCGTGGCCGCCGTGATCTGGGTCGTCTGGTCCGCGACCAGGGCTGCCATCTGATTGCGCCGGTCGAGCAGCGGCCCGATGGCGAGCTCGTACGCAATGAACAGGATCAACGCGGCCGCGGCCGCGAACACCATCAGCCGCTCGCGCTGGGTAAGCGCATCGAGCTTGCGCGCATATTTCTCGATCAACGCGTTCATCGCGCGTTTCCCGTCGCGGGTGCCCGGCTCGACATGTGGAACTCCAGGAACTCGGCGGTCTTGCGTTGACCAGCGAGCGTCGTCTCGGGGGGCATCTGGACGTTGAGCGTCCCGAAGCTGTGGCCGCGCAACACGTCCTGGTGCCGCAGCTGGCTGATGTAGTCAGGCACGAGCTCGGCCCTCAGGGTCCGGCCCTCGATGGTGATGTCCCTGCCCGCACCCTCGATGCTGAAACCGGTCAGCCACAGCCCATCGACGCTCTCGCGTGCAAAGGCGCGGAAATACTCGGACACGCCCTGGGTATCACCCAGAGTGCCGTTGTTCAGCACGGTCATGATTTCATTGCGTCCGGTCAGCATCGCATCCATGCTTTCCAGCTCGGCTGTGAGCTGCGGGTTCGCCTTGCGCCCCACCATGTCCTGCGCCAGGCGAGCGATGTCCGTTTGCAGCAACGTGAGTTGCACCTGTTGCCGCTGGTGCTCAGCCGCCAGCACCGCGTCGTTCCAGAGCACCCAGCCGTAGATGAGCGCGGTGAATAGCAGGATGCCGCCCAAGCCGAGCAATGCGGTGCGCCCCGCGAACGCATCGACGCTGGGCAGCAGCGCAGAGTTGTAGAGGTTGATCTGCTGGCTCATGCCGCTTCCCGCTCGTCGCGCAGCGCGGCGCCGATGATGTGCAGGCGGTAGCCTTGGCGACTTGTCTCGCGCAGTTCGGGAGTCCACGGAAAATCCAGCACGTCCGTCAAGTCGAGAGTCTCAACCGGCAAGCCCAGACTGCCTTCCAAATGCCGATCGAGGCCGATGTCGACCGACAGCGGAGCCAGCAGCATGCGCGACACGGAGACATAGCTGAACTGCCGATCGAAATGATCGAGCGAGCGCTGCAGCTCGAGCACCAGGCGTTCCACGCTGGGATCGCCCATGTCATCGCGCACCGCCGTCAGCTGCGCTGCGGAAATCTCGGTGTGCCGCGTCATGTACAGCTCGCCACCGGCGGTGACGGTGAGCAGACCTCCGTGATCGTCAAACGCAAGCAGAGCCAGAGCGCGCCCTGGCTCTTCGTACAGCCGCGCGATGTTTCGCTGCGCCATCTCCGGCACGTCGATGGCCTGCAGGGGAAACCCGGCACCCCGAAACAAATTCATGCACGCGGCTATGCGCTCGTTACGCGCTGAAACCGCGTACACGTAGTGGGCCCGGGCCGCGCCGGACGGGTCGCCGGGCACTTCAGCCACATCTAGCGTCGCAGCATCGACCGGGTAATCCAACAAGTCTTTCAGCTTCCAGCGCACAGCGGACCTGACTTCGGGGCGCGGCACGCGCGGCGCCTCGACCAGCTGCATCTGGTAGTCGGCCCTCTCCAGCATGGCCGAACAGCGGAAGCGGCGAGGCCGGACCGAGCGGACCACCGACTTCAGAGCTTCGGTGTCAGCGACCGTCTTGGCGTAGGACTCGCAAATCTGGAGAGTCGGCCGCGCCTGGCCGCGGCGCTCGACCTGGGCAACGTCGACGCGATCCGGATAGACGGCCACTGCGAGCCAATCGCCGGTGCTTTCGCGTCCTCTAAGCAATCGCATACGAGACCTTCACGCCGGCCAGAACCGATCGGCACAGCCAATTGAAAAAGGCCCGGCGTCGCTGTGCGAGCCGGGCCCTTTGCTGTTCTCCATGGTCGGGGCGCTGCCGAGGTTGTCGGCTGCTGCTGGACGCCAACCAATGCGGTTGGCATCCCCGACTGCCGTGTGTCTCACTTCTAGCCGGTGCAGATCACGGACGCAGTTGCGCTCTGCGTGACGCTGCCCTTGGTGCCGGTAATCGTGCAGGAGACCACCGTCCCCGCGACGCCGCCGCATGCGCCGGCACCGCTCACGCTGTAGGTCACGCCGCCGCCGGTCGGCGGGAAAACGCCGCCGGTAAGCAGAGGACCGATGGTGCCGTTGGCACACGGCGAGCCTGTGACCGCGCTGCCTTTCGCGCCGCTGGTCGCGACGTAGGCGCCGTAGTTGATCGACGCACCCGATGAAACCGCACCGGCAACGCCCTGGACCGCGGCGGCGAGGGCCTCGTTGGTGAGGTCGATGAACTTGGGCAGCGCCACCGCGGCGAGGATGCCCAGAATGATGATCACTACCACCAGCTCAATGAGCGTAAAACCTTTCTGCACGCTTCTCATATCTGTCTCCACAGGGTCGTAAGGGAAACGCAAAGGAGGGTTCTGTTTGAACACCACAGGCCCGGAAAGCACCAAGCATGCCAATGAAGTCCGCGCCAGACCGCGCGGCTAAGAGCAATTGGCCCGGTCAGTTGGACTGGCTGGATCGAGCGCGACGCTGTAGATCGGCGCTGCGCCGACCGCGGCCTCCTGGTAAGTCACCGCACAGTTGGGGTGACCGCTGTCGCTCGAGATCCGCACTTGATTGATGCCGGCAACGCCAGTGACGGGGCCGATGCTGAAGTTCGGCGCAGCGATGTCCGCCGCCAGAGCAATTCCGCCGGCCGCGGGATAGCCGTTCACCATATTGATCGACACACCCTCCATCACCACGGTGGTGTTGGTGCCGAGGCTTTGGGTGAGCTGGACGGAGCGCGCCAGCGCCGCGGCGGATTTCATGGAGCCGATCGCGCCATTGATCTTGGCGATGCGTGCGTCGGTTTGTAGCGCGGCAAACTTGGGAATGGCGAATGCGGCAAGGATCCCGAGGATGGTGATCACCACGATCAGCTCGATCAGCGTAAAGCCCCACGCACTGCGTCTCATCTTGCTTCTCCTCATACCAATCGTGTTTAGCGATACATCGCCACAGCGATGATGTGTGCGAGCCACTCGCGCAGCCAGGCTCAGAACCAACTGTAGGGCTCGGTCGGCGCGAGCTGGAGCCCGATCACCGTGCCGTCCGCTCCAGCTGCCGGGCGCACCGTCTTCACGCGCCAGCGCACGAGCGCGCGCCCGTCCGATCTGGGCTGGAAGTTGCGGTTTTGGTTGAGCAGGTACACAAGCTCGGCGCTGGAACGGTTGAAGTACCAGCTCCCCTTCGGCAGATCCGCGGGGGCATCGCCAGCGAACTCCCCCCGGTACCCAACCGGGGGCCGATCGAGCCAAAGCATCGGGTTCTCGCGCGCGATCCGGACGTAATCCACGGGCTGGTTGCGCGCGATCAGATCGCCGATGTGAACCTGCAGCGCCAGCTTGAGGTTGTTCACCTCCAACTCCATAACCGCCTTTTCAGCTGCTTCCTGGTAGTACGCCAAGCGCTCCAGGAGCAGACCGGCGCACACTCCGATTAGCGCCAGACAGACGACGCTCTCGAGCAGGCTGAAGCCCCTGGCTTGAAGCCGTACGGCCGATGACTGCGTGGATCGCACTGATGGCCTGCACCTCAGTTGCTGTGAGTAAACGCGGCGCGGCCGAGGTCCCAGATCGGCAGGAATACCCCCAGCGCGAGGATCAGCACCAACACCCCCAGCATCACGATCAGGATCGGCTCGATCTGAGCACTCAGCGTCTTCAGCTCGTAGTCTGTCTCGCGCGTGTACATGTCGGCCACCTCGTCCATCATGTCGTCCAGCGACCCGGACTCTTCTCCCACCAGGATCATCTGCAAGGCAATGGGCGTGAACGCACCGGA
>DASPUW010000395.1:0-3540 GCA_035622675.1 Burkholderiales bacterium
CGCAGCAAGGCGATGACGAGCCCGTGCGGCAAGATCCGCATTCCGATCAACGAATCGGCCGACGACAGGTCGCAGATCCAGGAGTACCTGGACGCCTACCGGGGTGAAGGCATCCAGCACATCGCGTTGTCGACCGTGGACATCCATCACACGGTGGAGGCGCTCGCGCAGCGGGGCGTGGCGTTTCTCGACACCCCGGACACGTATTACGAGATGCTGGACCAGCGCCTGCCCGGCCACGGTGAGGATCTTGACCGCCTGCGCCGCAACCGTATCCTGCTGGACGGCGGTGCGGGCGGCGGCCTGTTGCTGCAGATTTTCACCAAGACGCTCATCGGCCCGATCTTCTTCGAGATCATCCAGCGCAAGGGCGACGAGGGCTTCGGCGAAGGCAACTTCCGTGCGCTGTTCGAATCCATCGAGCTGGATCAGGTCAGGCGCGGTGTACTGAAAACACTTTAGAGGAGCGCTTCCATGGAGAAAAAGTTCGCCTCTCAGGCCGACCTGACCGAGAAGCGGGTCAGCTTTGTTCAACTCGGTGCCGACGCTTACGCGTACACCGCGGAAGGCGACCCCAACACCGGCATCGTGATCGGCGATGACGGCGTGATGGTGATCGACACGCAGGCCACACCGGTCATGGCCCAGGATGTGATCCGCCGCATCCGTGAAGTCACCAACAAGCCGATCACGTACGTCGTCCTATCCCATTACCACGCGGTGCGCGTGCTCGGGGCGAGTGCCTATCGGCCTGAGCACGTCATCGCGAGCCGCGACACTTACGAGCTCATCGTCGAGCGCGGCGAGGCCGATATGAAGTCCGAGATCGACCGCTTCCCGCGCCTGTTCCGTTCGGTGGAATCCATTCCCGGCCTGACCTGGCCGACGCTGGTGTTCAAGGACGAGCTCACCTTGTGGATGGGCAAGCGCGAAGTCCGGCTCCTGCAGCTCGGGCGCGGTCACACGCGCGGCGACACCGTGGTGTGGTTGCCGCAGGACAAGATCCTGTTCAGCGGCGATCTCGTGGAATATGGCGCCGCGCCCTACACCGGCGACGCCTATCTGCGCGATTGGCCGAAGACGTTGGACCGCGTGCGTGCGCTCGGAGCGCAGAAGCTGGTGCCTGGGCGCGGAGACGCTTTGATCACACCCGCTCAGGTGGAAGCGGGCCTGAAAGGGACACAGGACTTCATCACACAGCTGTACGAATCGGTGCGAGCGGCAGCGACGGCGGGCAAGCCCCTCAAGGACGCTTACCAGGAAACCTATGCCAAATTGAAGCCGAGCTTCGGGCACTGGGTCATCTTCGACCACTGCATGCCGTTCGACGTGAGCCGTGCGTACGACGAGGCGACGCGCTATCCAGATCCGCGCATCTGGACCGCACAACGGGACAAGGAGATGTGGGCTGCGCTGGAGGGGTAGGCCCCCTCTCCCCTTGCGGGAGAGGGCGGGGGGTGAGGGTCCCCTTGCGGGAGAGGGATGGGGTGAAGGGTAATGGGAACAGAACTATTCGCCTATCAAAAAGCGCCTGAGCTGACCACGCGCAGATCCGGGGACTATCCCGTCGTCGTGGTCGGGGCAGGACCAGTCGGCTTGTGCGCGGCGATCGACCTCGCGCAGCACGGCGTCGACTGCGTGCTGCTCGACGAAGAGGCGGCGTTGTCCGAGGGCAGCCGAGCCATCTGTTTCTCGAAGCGCACGCTGGAGATCCTGGACCGCCTGGGTTGCGCCGAACGCGCCCGGGCCAAGGGCGTCGTCTGGAATCTGGGCAAAGTCTACTTGCGCGACAGGCTGTTGTACTCGTTCGACCTGCTGCCCGAATCGGGGCACAAGCACCCCGCATTCATCAACCTGCAGCAGTACCTGCTCGAGCAGTTCCTGGTGGAGCGCTTGCTCGAGACCGGCCGCGTCGATGCACGCTGGCGCAATCGCGTGGTCAACGTGAGGCCGGAGCGCGACCATGTCCTGTTCGAAGTCGAAACGCCAGACGGACGTTACTCGACGCGCGCTCAGTACGTGATCGCCGCCGATGGTGCACGCAGCTCTGTGCGGCGCATGCTGGGCCTGGAAGCGCAGGGTCAAGTGTTCCGGGATCGCTTCCTCATCGCCGACGTCAAGATGGAGGCGGATTTCCCGACCGAGCGCTGGTTCTGGTTCGACCCGCCGTTTCATCGCGAACAATCGGTTCTGCTGCACCGGCAGGCCGACAACGTATGGCGCATCGACTTCCAGCTCGGCTGGGACGCCGACCCGGAGCTCGAGCGCAAGCCGGAGCGCGTCGGTCCACGCATCCAGGAGATGCTGGGCCCGGATCATCCGTTCACGCTCGAGTGGGTCAGCGTCTACACGTTCCAGTGCCGGCGCATGGAGAAGTTCCGTCATGGCCGCGTCATCTTCGCGGGCGACGCCGCACATCAGGTTTCGCCGTTCGGTGCTCGCGGCGCGAACGGCGGGATCCAGGACGTGGACAACCTGATCTGGAAGCTGGCGCGCGTTATGTCGGGCAGCGCACCAGACGGCCTGCTCGACACCTACGACATCGAGCGCGTGCCGGCCGCCGACGAGAACATCCTCCACTCCACTCGCAGCACGGACTTCATCACGCCGAAGAGCCGTGTGAGCCGCACTTTCCGTGACGGCACTCTGCAGCTCGCCGAGCACTACCCTTTTGCGCGCAGGCTGGTGAACAGCGGCCGCCTTTCGACTCCGCACACCTACGCCGCGACGCCCCTGAGCACACCGGACCAGAGGCCCTTCGCAGGCCGCGTGCTGGCAGGGGCGCCGGCCGAAGATGCCCCGCTCGCGAGCCGCAGCGGGCGCACCTGGCTCCTGGATCACCTCGGCGGCCGCTTCGTAGGCGTGTATTTCTCCGGTGCGGAGCCGGCCGAACCCAATCTGCGTTCTCGGATCATGGCGCTGGCCAATCTGCCGGAGCGCGTCGAGCCGCTGGTCATTTGCTCGGCGGGACACTCCGCCGCGTGGAGCGCGGCTGGGCTTGACGCCCTTGACGACGTGGAGGCGCTGTTCGCCCAACGCTACGATGCGACCCCGGGCACTTTCTATCTCATCCGTCCCGACCAGCATGTGGCCGCACGCTGGCGTCGTCTCGATATCCGCGCGGCGCGCGATGCGGTGCAACGCGCGACGGGACATTTCACGCCGGAGCCCGCAGCATGGCACGCCTGAAAATCGACCCGAATCTGGCCGCGCCCGACGACTTCTATGCGGCACTGATCGAGCTGCATCGCGGCTTGAGCGAGGAGCAGAGCGAGCTGGTCAATGCGAAGTTGATCCTGCTGCTGGCGAACCACGTCGGCGACATGGAGGCTGTGCGCGAGGCCATGCAGCGCGCACGCGAAGGAATCGAAGACAATTCGACCACCCCATAAATTGAGTCGCCAAGGCGCCAAGGACGCCAAGACAAGCGGGGTTCTCGTGGACTCTGGGGTTCTTGGCGCTCCTGGCGTCGTGGCGGCTAATATCTGTTTTGCAGTCCTCCGTGGCCTCCGTGGTTGGCCAGACTTAGAGGGATAGAAC
>DASPUW010000396.1:0-7937 GCA_035622675.1 Burkholderiales bacterium
GCCAGGGCCGCCTGCACCGGCGCAGCCCGGCGCAACGCGCGGCGCCTCTTGTCCATGAGCCGCAGGATCATCGGCGTGAAGATGAGCTGCATGGCGAGCTCCATTTTGCCGCCCGGCACGACGATGATGTTCGGCCGCGACATGAACGAGTCGTGCAGCATGGCGAGCAGGTAGGGAAAGTCGATCCTGCGAGGATCCGCAAAGCGGATGACGACGAAGCTCTCTTCTGCGCTGGGGATGTCGCGGGCGACGAACGGGTTGGATGTGTCCACCGTCGGCACGCGCTGGAAGTTCACGTGCGTGCGCGCAAATTGCGGGCAGATGTAGTTCACGTAGTCCGGCATGCGCCGCAGGATCGTGTTGACCACCGCGTCCGTCGAGTAGCCGCGCAGCGATTGATCCCGCTGCAGCTTCTGGATCCACTCCAGGTTGATGATAGGCACCACTCCGACCAGCAGGTCGACGTGCTGTGCGACGTTCACCCGCTCGGTCACGACCCCGCCGTGCAGCCCTTCGTAGAACAGCAGATCGCTCGGCTGGGGAACATCGCTCCACGGCGTGAACGTGCCCGGCTCCAGGCGCAACAGCGACGCCTGCGCTTCGTCATGCAGATATCTGCGCACCCGTCCGCGCCCGTTCGCGCCGTAATCCCGAAACAGCGTTTCGAGCTCCTCGAACAGATTCGCCTCCGGACCGAAGTGACTGAAGTGGGTATTGCCGCGCCGCGCCGCCTCTTCCATCGCCGCGCTCATCTCGGCGCGATCGTAGCGATGGAATGAGTCGCCTTCGACCAGGGCGGCGGCGATCTTCTCGCGCCGGAAAATGTGCTGGAAGGTTCTGGTCACCGAAGTCGTGCCGGCGCCGGATGAGCCGGTGACCGCGATGATCGGATGCGCAACGGACATGGGCTGCTCCTCGATGGACGTCGTGCGCACATTCTGACACGCGGCACCTGAGGGAAGCTTCCGCACCAGCCCGACTGTTCCAGCCGCGGACTTTTCTCCATAATCCGGGCCATAATGACAGCCGCTGGGCCGTGATCTGGCGGCGACCCCTTCCAGCGAAGACACAGGGATGAGACTGCGGAGCCTGCTCTCGCGCGCTCCTGGCGAGCGCTTCCTCGATGCCTGGTTCCGGCAACGGAGGCTCGCGGGCCGAGGGCTCGCCAAGAAACTCCTCAAGGTCACGCTGTGGGTAGTTGGCATCCTGGCGCTGCTGTCTTTGCTCGGGTTCTTCGCAGTGCCGCCGATCGCCAAGCACTTGCTGGTCAAGAACCTCACCGAGCTGCTGGGACGCCAGGTCGCGATCCGCGAAATCAAGTTCAACCCCTTCACGCTCGCCGTAACCGTGCGCGGCTTCTCCGTCGCCGAGCCCGGCGGCCGCGAGCTGTTCGTTTCCTTCGAGGAGCTGTTCGTCGACCTGCAGGCCGAATCAGTCATCCGCCGCGGGCCGATTCTGCGCGAAATCCGCCTGGAGCAGCCTTACGTTCACATCGTCCACCGCGGCAGCGGCGGCTATAACTTCTCCGATCTGGTGACGAAGTTTCAAGGCACAGACCAAAAGGCCGCGCCGGCACAACCACCCAAGAAGTCGGAGCCACTGCGTTTCTCGCTCAACAATATCCAGGTGACGGGGGGAAAGGTCGTTTTCGACGATCAGCCCAAACGGGCGCAGCACGCATTGACCGACATGAACATCGCTGTGCCGTTCATCTCCAACCTGCCATATCGGCTGCAGCAGTATGTAGTGCCATCGTTCTCGGCCAAATTCAACGGCACACCGATCGCCCTCGATGGGCGCAGCAAGCCGTTCGCCAACGCTCCCGAGGCGCAGCTCGATCTGAATATCTACGCCCTCAACATTCCTCAATATCTCGAGTACGTTCCCGTGCCGCTCCCGGTGAAGATCCCGTCGGCGACGCTCGACGTGCGCCTCACCGCCAGCTTCACTCAGTACCCGGACAAACCTCCAGTGCTGGTGCTGTCCGGCAGGACGGCATTGAGCAACCTGGCGGTGACGCAGCTTGACGGGCGGGCGCTGCTCAACCTGGCGCGCCTCGAAGTGGGAGTGGAGTCGGCGACCGTGTTCGCGCGCGACGTCAGGCTCGGCAACGTTCTGGTGCGCAGTCCCGAGGTGTTCATTCGGCGCGACCGCGATGGTCGCCTCAACTGGATGCGGGTGGTCCAGAAGGAGGAGAGCGAGGTAAAAACATCTCCAGAACCTCGGGGCGAGACCGAGGCGAATGCTCAACCGCTCAAGCTGCGTATCGAGGAAGCCAGAATCGAGCAAGGCCAGATTCACTTCGCCGACGACGCCGCGCCCAAGGCATTCCGGACCGACATCGAGGGGCTGCTGGTGGTGTTTCGCAAGTTCGCTCTTCCCCAGGTCGACCCAGCCGAACTTACGCTCGAGCTCGGCACGCGCTTCGGCGAGAGCGTCAAGCACTCCAGTATGGTGTTCGCATCGCCGCTGAGCGTCGACGGTACCCTCGAGGTCAAGGGCGTCAAGCCGAAGAACTACGCGCCCTACTATGCGCATCTCATCCGCTTCGACGTCGAGGACGGGGTGGTGGGCTTGTCCACCCGGCTGCGCGCCGCGCAGGCGGAGCAGAACTTTGCCGTGGCGGCGTCCGGCTTGCAGATGACGCTCGAGAAGCTGCGCCTGCGCAAGCGCGAGGCGAAAGAAGATTTTCTGTCCCTGCCCGTGCTCGAGGTGAAGGACGTGGACCTGGACTCGGCGAAGCACGCGGTCGAGGTGGGCGAGGTGGCGAGCAAGCAGTTGAAGCTCAAGGTCGAACGCCAGAAGGACGGGGCTATCGACCTCACTCGGCTGACGGCGCAGGAAGCAGCCGCGGCGCCGGCAGCGGCCGCCGCTCCACCAGCGGCACCCGCCGCGCCTGGCGCAAAGCAATCGAGCGAAACGTGGCAGTGGCTGGTGAAGAAAATCGCGCTCGATCGTTACTCGGTTACGTTCGAGGATCAGGTGCCGGGACAGGGGGTCACGCATGTGGCCGAGCCGATCAAGCTCAGCGTGGATGGGCTCTCCAACCGACAGGGATCGAAGGCCAACGTCGCGCTCACCTTGGGCGTCAACAGGACGGGCAAGGTCAGTCTTGCCGGCCCGGTCGGCATCAATCCGCTGAGCGCGGATCTCAACGTCGATGTGCAGAGCATCGACCTGGTGCCCGTGCAGCCCTACCTCGAGGAAAAGCTCAACATCCTGCTGACGAGCGGCGACGTGCTCGTGCGCGGAAAGTGGCAGCTGACGCCACCGGAACCGGGCCCCATGACAACGATTTTCAAGGGCGAGATCGGGGTCAACAACTTCGCGTCGGTCGACAAGGCGACGTCCGAGGATTTTCTGAAATGGAAATCGCTCTTCGTGAGCGGCATCGACGCAACCTACCGTGCCTTCGGCGTGGGCCGAGCGGTGTTCGGCACCGAGAGCGATGCGGCTGCGCAGCCGCAGCCCTTCGCTCTGAAGATCGATGAAGTTGCGCTCTCGGACTTCTACTCGCGGCTGATCATCTACCCGAGCGGCAGGCTGAACGTGCAGAACATCCTGGCCGGGAGCGGCGGGCAGCCGTCGGACGAAGCTGCCGTGGCGCCGCCCAAGGCCGATGCGGCTGCCAGCGACAAACCCTCGCCGCCCCCGGCCAAGAGCGACAAGCCGGCCCAAGCGCAGCCGCCCGCCGCCCCACCCGCCGCGCCACCGCCGCCGATGGCGATCGCGAAGATCACGCTGCAGGGTGGGAACGTGAACTTCACCGACCTGTTCATCAAACCGAATTACTCCGCCAATTTGACGGAGATTGGCGGCTCGGTCACCGGACTATCGTCGGAAATGAATACCACCGCCGACGTCGACATACGCGGGCGTTTCGCCAAAACTGCGCCGGTCGAAATCAAGGGGAAGATCAATCCGCTCGCGCAGAAGACATTCCTGGACATCCAGGCCAACGTGCGCGACATCGAGCTCGGGCCCTTCACACCGTACTCCGGGAAATACGTGGGTTATGCGATCGAGAAGGGCAAGATGTCGTTCGACGTCCAGTACAAGATCGAAGACCGCAAGCTCGCCGCCAGCAACCGACTCACACTCGACCAGCTCACCTTCGGAGAGAAAGTCGACAGCCCGACGGCCACCAAGCTCCCGGTGCAGTTCGCGGTATCCCTGCTGAAAGACCGAAACGGTGTGATCGACGTCAACCTGCCGATCAGCGGCTCGCTCGACGACCCCAAGTTCAGCATCGGCGGCATCGTGCTGCAGATCATCTTCAACCTGATCGAAAAGGCCGTCACCTCGCCGTTCGACTTGATTGGCTCGTTGGTTGGAGGTGGCGGCACAGAGCTGTCCTACGTCGCGTTCGACCCCGGCAGCGCTGCGCTCACTCCGGCTGCGGACGAGAAGCTGAACAAACTCAAGACGGCGCTGTCAGACCGTCCGGCGCTGAAGCTCGACGCGAGCGGCCGCAGCGACCCGAACACGGACCGGGAGGCGTTGCGCCGTCAGCGCTTCGAACAGCAGGTGAAGGCGCAGAAGCTCAAGGACCTGGTGAAGAAAGGCTCATCGGTCTCCTCAGTAGACCAGGTCAAGATCGAGCCCGAAGAGTACGAAAAGTACCTGGAGCGGGCCTACAAAGAGGCGAAGTTTCCCAAGCCACGCAACTTCCTCGGCTTCCAGAAGGATCTGCCGAAGGACGAGATGGAGAAGCTGATGCTGACCAACACGGTCGTGACCGACGACGATCTGCTCCAGCTCGCCAACCAGCGCGGGCAGGCGACAAAGGACTTCATCACCCGCGGCGACCAGGTGGCGGTGGAGCGCGTGTTCCTCCTGGCCCCGAAGTTGGAGCCAGCCAAGGGTGACGACAAGCTTCCCGGCAGCCGAGTGGACTTCTCGCTCAAGTGAGGTGAGGCGAAATGAAACGGATCATCGCAATCGCACTCTGCGTCGGCAGCCTGACGCTCGCGGCCTATGCCGCCGAGGAGAAGAAACCTGAGGCGGCGACGCAGGACAATTTCTTCAAGCGCGCGGCCAAGGTCATCGGCCACGACGCCAAGACCGCGGCGCACCAGGCCGGGCAGGCCTTCGGCAAGACCGGCAAAGACATCGGGCAGGGCGCCAGCAAGACGGTGAAGGACGTCGGGCAGGCGATGAAGGACAGCGCGCAGAAGACCAGCAAGGACGTGAAAGACACGTTCAAGTAGCGCGCGCGGCCCCGGGTCACTTTGGCGCAGAGGCCACGCCGGGACCCGGCTTCGAAGCCAGAAAGAACGCCAACAACACAGGGCTGCGGATGGGCCACTCGGCATGGTTCGTATCTACTTCGCAGTACCGCGTGCGCACTGCGTTTGCGCAGCCGCTCCATTCGATGCACCCTTCTCCGTCCACCGCGCCGGGCACCGGCTGACACCGATTGCAGGCAGCCCACCAGCGTGATGCGTCCCGGCCGTAAGCCGGGGGAGGAAAGCGTTCGTCGCGTCGGCTATGCACGATCAGCACCCCGACCGGGTCGGGGCACGCGTACTGGTCGAGGTCTTCCCGGCGGATGCCCGCAGCGCTGATCGCAACCGCGCGGGGACGCGGCACCGAAGTGCCGAGGAAGGTGAGCGCTGCCGAAACCGTCCCGCCGTCCGAATGGCCCGCGAGATAAACACGGCTCGAATCGACGCACCAGCTCGCGGCCACCGCTCCCACAACCCGGCCAAGCTCGTCGATGGTGTGCCGCGAGAGCGGAAGGTGGTCGGGAAACGCGACGATAAACCCGGCAGCCGTGGCCTCGCGGGTGAGACCGTAGAATCGTTCCGAGGCGGATCGCCCATAGCCCGCGGGGGCGAACGCCACGAGCAGGGGATGCGCCAGCGTTCCGTCGTAGTTGCCCGGAGCGCGCACGCCGATCGCGACGCCACCGGGGGTGGTTACACGCTCGCCAACACCTGTAGAGCGGGTCTGAACGCTCGGCAAGCACGCTCTGCTCAGGTGGAGAGCGGAGTAGTCGGCGGTACCGAGCGCGGGCGGCGCGCGGGAACAGGCGGCGAGCACGCCGCAAACAGCAAGGCCTAGGGAAGCTAGCCGCAAGCGAGCGCTCGTCATCGCACTCAGTGACGGGCGCTCCCGGCGCGCCGCTTGGCCACGGCAATCGGTTTGCCGTCCTTTCCGATTTTGAACTGCGCACGTTGAGCATCTTGACCGGGCAAGGTCACGAGCACGGTCACATCGTTCCTTTTGCCGAGCTTGAATTCACCGGCGCCCCGCAGCATGTTGTCGCCGGCAGGTCGCAGGACGACGACGAACCGGTTCTTTTTGCTGGCGCGGATGATGACCTTTGCGCTCCCGTTGTCCGTATTCACCCGGTTGTCCGTGTGGTCTGTCACGTAGACCGTCACGTCGCCGCTGCGGACGACCAGCTCCAGGTGAACCGGACCGGCCATGCGCACCTGACCGCCGTGCGGCGCCGGCCGGCTGTCGAAGTATTCGTCGCCGTGTGCGTGGATGCGGGGGCTCAGCGCCGCGAGGAGCAGCAGGACGGCCAGTCTCACTCTCATTTCCACTCCAGTTTAGAACCTAGAACCTATCTCATCATCGGTCGTGCGATGCGTTGCGGTCAGAACGAGATAGCCGCAAGGCGCGAGGTGCAGTCAATACACGGGCTATGGACCAGCCGAGTAACGCAGCGGACGCCCGTGCGCCCGCGCAGGGCGGAACAGGGTTCCCTCTGGGATGTGACCCCGGAGGGGGATGCCGCGCACCAGTTGAAGCGCGTTCTTGTGCGCACCTGCACGGTCGCATTCCCCCAAGCGGGGCCCCTGCTCCACGCTCCGGTGCGCGCCGCAACCCGAAGGGATGGGACGAGTTTTCGCGCCCGGCGTTGTTGCTCGCTCCTCGTTTGGGCCGGCCAAACGTCGTCGCTCGCGCCTAGCCGGTCATCGAAAATCGTCTCCATCGCACACGTGAACGGTTATGAGATAGGTTCTAGTCAATGCACGTGATCGTCCGGGGGCGGCTTCACCTGCGGCTCGCGGGCAAGCGCCGAGAGTTGCGCCTCCAGGAGCGCCAGGTTGTCCCAACCCTCTCCTTCATCGGGCCGCCAGCGGCCGCGCACATAACCGAAGCGGTCGACCAGGATCTCCATGTGCGCCGGCGCGGGGGTAGAGTCCCGCGGATCCGGATTGGACAGAGTGCGGCGCAGCAGCGCATAGGCGCGTGCGGTTTCCGCGGCGCCCTCGACTACCACCGTAAAAGGCTCGTCCTGCGCTCCCGTCCCAGAGACCGGCACGGCGATCAGCTCCGCGCCTGCCGCCCGGAGAGACGCATGCGCGGCCGCCAGCTGCTCGAGTCTCGCCCGCGACGCGGGCCAGCTGAAGAACACCACAAGAACCGCGTTGTGTCCACGGAAGTCGTTCAGCGTCGAGGACTCGCCATGCTGACTCGTGAACGCGAAGTCCACCGCACCGAGCCAGGGACGCTCGGGAGCGATGCGCACGCCCAGGATGCGAGCCTGGTAGCCGGCAGACAGCGTGCGCAGAAAATTGATCAGGTCCCAACGATCCTCTTCGGTGAGCTGACCCGCGAACCCCGGCATGACGCCGGGCGGCTTGCCGTGAGTCAGCCACCAGAACAGATCGCCAGCGGTATGCAGGGCGGTGTGAGGCGCCGTGAGGTCGGCGGGCAGCAGCGGCAGATTCTTCGCGAGCGGGCCGTCGCCATGACCGCCGGCGCCGTGACAGCTCGCGCAATGCGCGGCAAACAGCTCGATCCCCGCAGCCACCGAGATGGTTTGATACGGGACGCTCGAGCTGCGATAGGTGTCCGGATACGCGTCGACGGAGAGCGCGGGCAAAGCGAGGGCGGCTGCGACAATCGCCAGCCCCGCTGCCGCCCAGCCGGCACGCCGCACCCGGCGTGCGAGCGCAAGCGTACTCAGCAACAGGCTC
>DASPUW010000397.1:0-7400 GCA_035622675.1 Burkholderiales bacterium
CCGTGGCCTTCCAGATGCGGTTCGTGTCAACTCTCGTGTGTTATGCGCTGCAGATCAGCGCCATCCTGGCGATCTACTACCTCGCTCGCCTCGAGGAGGATGGATCGCGGCGCACCGTAGTCGCCCTCGCGCTGTGCGTGCTGGCTGCGCTGACTGTCTGGGAGCAGGGGCTTGATCTCGCCTTTGCCGTCGCAGTAGCCCTGGCGGTAAGCATTTTCCTCAAACGCTCGAGGGTCACCAGAATTCGCGACTTACCGCAGGCTTCAGCGCTGGCCGCCGTGCTCGTGATCACAGCCATTTACTTAGCAATTCGACTCCGGACAGGCGCTGCAGAAGCGTTAACAGCCAACAAGGAAGCCTCCTACTTCTTCTCCTACGGGACGCCGCTCCCGATGGTTGATGATCTGGTGCTGAACTTCAGCGGACTCACGCTACAAGCCTTCCGTCAGTTGCTCCCGTTTCCTCCTTTGTCGTTCTCGATCATATCGAGAACCGATATGAATGCTTTGAATATATACAACACCTACTACGCGCAGTTCCCGAACATGTTCTATCGCATGATGGGGATGTGGTATTCGGGAGTGGCATTTAGCCTCACTGTCGCAACTGTCCTGTACGCTGGCTGGCTGGCGAGAGCGCGCCAGGGGCTTGAAAGGCAGCTAATCATCGCCTCGCTCTGCATGTTCATATTCGGCTTTGCGACACACCTGCCGATCATGCATCGCGACTACTTTTATATTCCTGGTTATGCACTTGGCTTCAAGATCTCTGTGAGCTATATGGGTTTTGTCATGCTCATTGTCCTGATGGCGCGCGGCTGGCTCCAGTCGGCCGCCTTCGCTGCACTGTCCGACCGCGGCAAGACTGTGTTCTGGTTTGCCTTTGGCATATACTTTTTCTGCGCCGCGATATCTCGCTGTGTCTTGGGCCAGCTACCCAATCGGTTCCCGTGGTAGGGCCCAACGGTGACAGCCACACCATTGGAGATTTAGCCGTCATTTTCTGCGCGGTGCCCCAGAGAGGAGAACGACTGCAACCCCGATGCGAGCGATGCAGTCGTCCTAGTGTCAGGCTTGCAATCAAGCGAGCCAAAGATCGTTACGCCAACGCTGCTAGAGGCGCAACAATCTGGTCTGCGATTCGGCACTCCGTAGTTGCGTTAAGATCCGCGTGCATTGGCAGACTCAAGACACGCTGCGCGATGCTCTCCGATACCGACGACGAACTTTGCCGCACGCGCGCCACGCAGGCAGGCTGCTTATGCAACGGAACGGTGAACTGCAGTCGGACACTGCTCGCTAGAGGGCACTTTAAAACGCCGCCCGCTGGTCAACGCGGATCGTATATTCAGCGTACACGCTGGTGCGATCCATGTCCAGGCGGTGACGCGAGAAACGCGGATGCGGTTGCAGCTGCGGGAGCCGCGTCTCCTTGCGTGACGGATCGTAGTAAGCGTTGAGATTGTCCACGCCCACGATCTCGTCCCCACGCTCGAGCAGCCGCTGCGCCACGTGCATGCCTATAAATCCGGCACAGCCGGTCACGAGAATCTTCAACGGCGGTTTTCCTTAAGCGCTTTGATGAGGCCGTCCACGCAATGCGGGGAGCGGCGTAGTGTACTCGGGAGGAATTGCGTCCTGCTCGCTGCGGCTACAATGCCGCGATGCGCAGGATCCTGCTGGTCAAGACTTCCTCGCTCGGCGATGTGGTTCACAACCTGCCGGTGGCCACCGATGTGAGCGGGCGCTGTCCCGGTGTCGAGATAGACTGGGCAGTGGAAGAAAACCTCGCCGACATACCTCCCATGCATCCCGCCGTCTCGATGGTGATTCGGGTCGCGCCCCGGCGCTGGCGGCGAGCCTTTGCCGCCCCGCGCACGTGGCGGGAGCTCGGCGCGCTGCGCGAGATGCTGACGGCGCGTGCCTACGACGTCGTCATCGACACCCAGGGCTTGATCAAGAGCGCCCTGATCGCGCGTCTGGCGCCCGGGCGCCGCTACGGTCTCGACTGGGCGAGTGCGCGCGAGCCGCTCTGGCCGTTCTATGATCAAACGCTGAGCGTGAGCTGGTCCGTGCACGCGGTGGAGCGCAATCGTCAGCTGGCCGCGCGCGCGCTTGGCTACGCGCTCCCAGCGCAGGTCGACTACGGCATTGCGCGCCCGCCGCTGCCTTCGCTCGACGGCCTCCAGCCGGGCGCGTACGCCGTGCTGCTGCACGCCACCAGCGCATCGGCGAAGTTGTGGGGAGAGGATCGCTGGGTAGAGCTGGGTCAACGCCTGCGCAGCCGCGGCCTGCAGCTCGCGCTGCCATGGGGGAGCGAGCGGGAGCGTCGACGCAGCGAGCGCATTGCCCAGCGTCTCGGTCAGGCCATTGTGCCACCGCCGCTATCGCTGAATCAGGTCGCCGGCCTGCTTGGTCATGCACGGGTGGTGTTCGGCGTGGACACCGGCCTCACGCACTTGTCGGTCGCCTTGCGCACTCCCACTATCGGCATCTATTGCGCTACCGACCCGGCGGCTACCGGTCTGTACGGATCCGCCAGCGCGGTCAGCGTCGGGAGCAAGAAGCTTGTACCGAGCGCGGAGGCCGTGATCGCGGCGTGGCGCGACTCGCCGCCGACAGAGGAACGGAAGCGCCCATGAGCCTGTGGCGCGGCGTGTATTCCATCGCGCTGCATCTGCTCCTCCCTCTCGTCCTTTTGCGCCTGGTGTGGCGCGGCCGGCGCCAGCCCGGATACCTCCGTCACGTCGCTGAACGGTTCGGCTTCTACGCCTTGCGCGTCCCGTCGCCCGTCTTGTGGTTGCACGCGGTGTCGGTCGGCGAGACCCGGGCTGCAGAGCCGCTGATCAAGGCGCTGCGCGAGCGCTGGCCCGACCACCACATCCTCGTGACCCACATGACTCCCACCGGACGCGACACCAGCGAGCAAGTGTTCGGCGGGCGCGTAGCGCGCTGTTACCTGCCCTACGATCTTCCCTGGGCAACCCGGCGATTTTTGGCGCACTTCCGACCTCAGCTGGGTCTGCTGCTGGAAACCGAGCTGTGGCCGAACCTGATTCACGCGTGCCGCGTCGCGTCGATTCCCCTTTATCTGGTCAACGCGCGGCTGTCGGAGCGCTCGGCGCGCGGCTACGCTCGCTTCGCCAGGTTCACGCGGGCCACGCTGCGAGAGCTCGCAGGCGTGGCCGCGCAAACCGACGCGGATGCTCAGCGTCTGACCGCGCTGGGCGCACGCGAGGTGGCGGTGTGCGGCAACGTGAAGTTCGACCGCTCGCCGCGGCCGCAGGACATCGAGCTGGGCAAGCGTTTCCGCGTTTGGTTCGGAGGGCGCCCGGTGCTGCTGGCTGCCAGCACGCGCGAGGGAGAGGAAGAGAAGCTACTGGAGGCTGTTGAGCTCGTCGCACGTTCCGACCTGCTGACCGTCATCGTCCCGCGGCATCCGCAGCGTTTCGACGCGGTGGGAAGACTGCTGGCCGCGCGCTCGCTCGCCTATCAGCGCCGCAGCGAGCAGCGGGCAGTCGCGCCAGCCACGGCCGTCTGGCTGGGTGACAGCATGGGTGAGCTCTACGCCTATTACGCCGCGTGCGACATCGCTTTCGTGGGAGGCAGCCTGCTGCCGCTCGGCGGTCAGAACCTGCTCGAAGCATGCGCCGTCGGCATACCCGTCTTAGTCGGCCCTTATACCTTCAACTTCGAAGAGGCGACGCGCCTCGCGCTGCACGCCGGCGCTGCGCTGCAGGTAGCCGATCCGCGCGAGCTCGCGAGCGTCGTTGCGGTCTTGCTCGCCGAACCCGAGCGGCGCGCTCGGATGGCCGAGGCGGGCCTGACGCTCATGCGCCAGCATCAGGGCGCTGCGCAGCGGATCGTTGCGCAGCTTCAGCGCCCGGCCCGTCGATAGACCTGTGCCTCTGTGACGACGGTGTCGATCGGCTCATCGTCGGGCCCGAGCGGGAGATCCTCGACCACCTGCAGCTCGAAAGCGGGTCCGACAAGCGGGACCCGCCCCGGCAAGCCGCGCAGCAGCCTGTCGTAGAACCCGCCGCCGTAGCCGAGCCGTCCGCCGGCGGCAGTGAAGGCGACGCCTGGGACGAGCACCGCATTGATATCCGTGCGCTCGACGCCGGGACAGCGTTGCGGGTCCGGCTCTCGGATGCCCCAAACGCCGGGGACTGTTTCAGATTCGGGATCGCTAACCCGATGCAGGGTGAGGGCGCGACGGGCGAGATCTATCCGCGGCAGCACTAACACGCAGCCGCGCCCCAACAGCGCGCGCACGAATTCGTTGGTGTCGAACTCGCTGCCGAACGAGAGGTAGGCCAGCACGCAGCCGGCTCGCTCGAACTCCGGCATGTTGAGCAGGCGCTCGGTAATCAGCCGGCTCAGGCGCGCGCGCTCCGCGCTATCCACCGCCGCCCGCAGGCTCAGAAGCCGTGTGCGCAGCTTCCGCTTGTCGTCGCGCAGCGTGCCCGCGGGAAACTGGGCACCGCCGCCTGTGGATTCGCTGCTGCTCTCCGGCTCCAAAGGATCAGTTGGCCGGCCTGAGAATGAGAAGGCGGTTGACGTTGTCCAGATCGACCGGGGTCAGTCGCCCCACCGACTGTTTCAGCTTGAGCTGACCGACGATGGTCACGTAGTAGGCCCGGTACAGGTCGCGCTGAGCGCTGTACAGGAGCTGTTGAGCGTTGAGCACGTCGACCTGCGTGCGTACTCCGACCTCCTGCCCGAGCTTGGTGGCATCGACCGACAACTGGTTCGACGCCACCGCCTGGCGCAGCGCAACGATCTCGGCCAGCCCCGTGTTCACGGCGAGGAACGACTGACGCACGTTCTGGGCGACGGTACGACGCGCGTTCTCGTAATCCTGCTCGGACTTGCTCTTGTTGGCGATCGCCTCGCGCACGCGCGAGCTGATCGCCCCGCCCTGGTACAGAGGATAATTGAGCTGCAATCCGATTATGCCGTTGTAGATGCTCTGGCCGACTGTGAGCTGGCTGCTGTTCTGCCAGTTGTAAGTGGCGCTTGCTACCGCGTCGATCGTCGGGTAGTTCGCCGCGCGATTGCGGTCCACCTCCTTGACCGCAATGTCCAGATTGGCCTTGGCAATCTGCACCTGCAGGCTGTCGTTGTAGGAAGCCTGCACCCACGCTTCCATGTTGTTGGGCTCGGGAGGGGTCAGCGTGATCTGCCCCTTGCCCTCTGGGCGCGCAAGCGGCCCGGGCGGCCGGCCGATGATCTGCTGTAGTGCGCTGCGCCGCACTTCGATGTCGTTGCTGGTCGTGATCTCCTGCGCCACCACGAGGTCGTACCGTGCCTGTGCGTCGTAGGTGTCGGTGATCGTGGCTGTCCCTACCTGGAAATTGCGCTTGGCCTGCGCCAGCTGCTCGGCCGTGGCAGCCTTTTGCGCACGGACCGTCTCGAGCTCGTATTCGGCCAGCAGGACGTCGAAGTACGCCTGCGCCACGCGGATCATGAGGTCCTGCCCGGCAAAGGCGAGCTGCGCGTCGGCCTGCGACACGAGCAGTCCGGCCTGGTCGTAGACCGCATTGTTCTGCAGATGAAAGATCGGCTGGGTCAGGTTCAAGCCGGCACCCCAGGCTGGCCAGTTCTGGCTGCCCGGTGCCAACGTGGTCGTGCCGTTGAAATACTGGTAGTGCGCCGCGTTGAGATTGCCGTTGGCGGTCACGTTAATGTTCGGTAAGAACAAGGCCCGCCCCTGCGGCAGCTTTTCTTTCGCTGCCTCGTAGCTCGACCTGGCGGCTGCGAACACCGGATCGGACCCCAGACCCTCGCGGTAGACGGTCATCAGGTCATCGGCTGCGGCATGACCGCAGGCTAGTCCGAACACGAGCCAGGCAAAAGCTTTCAGGTGCATATTTTTTCCCTTCACAGTTGCGATCTCGTTTACTGCCCCACGCGGAAAAACATTCAGAACACAAAGCGCTCGGGCTGCGGCACGTTGCGCAGCGGCGCGATGCAAGTCTCGAACAACCCGACTTCTCCGAAGACCCCCGGACCCATGCGCGTCACCAGGCGCGCGGTCATCACAGGCGGCGCCCCCACGACTGCGAGCAGCCGGCCGCCGGGCTTGAGCTGCGTCTTGAACGTCTCAGGCAGGACAGGCACCGAGCCGGTAAGGACGATGGCGTCGTACGGCGCGTGCGCCGGCCAGCCGTTGCCTGCGTCGCCGGCTTCAACCGTGACGTTGCGTACGCCGTGATTGGTCAGTTTGGCCTGGGCCGATCGGGCGAGATCGGCGTGGAGCTCGACGCTGTGAACATGCGAGGCCAACGCAGCGAGCAACGCGGTCATGTAACCGCTGCCGGTGCCCACTTCGAGTACGCGGTCGCCGTCATTCAGCGTCAACTCCTGCAGGATTCTGGCTTCGAGCTTGGGCGTCAGCATCGCCTCGCCGTGGCCGAGCGGAATCTCCATGTCCACGAAGGCGAGCGGGCGGTATCGGTCGGGTACGTACTCCTCCCGCTTCACCACCGACAATGTGTCCAGAACCCTCTGATCCAGCACCTCCCACGTGCGGATCTGGCTTTCCACCATGTTGTAGCGGGCCCGTTCCAGGTCCACTCGGCTGAGGCTCCCGGCAAAGAATGGCGGATTGTAGCAAATTCACTTAGTTGCGCATCGAATCTCAGAGGTCTTTTCCCGCTAGCGCACGAAGCGCGGCGCGGGAAAGCACTGGCTGTGTTGCATAGGCAGCGCGATTCGCGTACGTTGACGGTACGTTGGGGGTCCGGCTTGAGGCCGGTGAGAAATACCCTTTGAACCTGATGCGGGTCATGCCGCCGTAGGGAAGCGTTGCGGGCTCCGATCTCCGCTTTCGCTCCCCCTTCAGTGAAACAGGAGCGAGCCATGGTTGCCAATCCCAGATTCCTTGCTGCCACCGCCCATGTGGACGAGGCGGCGATTCAGCCTCTGCCCCGTTCGCGCAAAGTCTACGTACAGGGAACGCGCGACGATATCCGCGTACCCATGCGGGAGATCGTGCAAAGCGAGACGCAGACCTCGACCGAAGCGGAGCGTAATCCACCTGTGTATGTCTACGACACCTCGGGTCCGTATACCGACCCGCAGGCCAGGATCGACATTCGGAGCGGGCTCGCGGCGGTGCGCGCGCCATGGATCGAACAGCGCGGCGACACGGAGGAGCTTCCAGGGCCCTCCTCACGCTACGGCGTCGAACGGCTGAACGATGCGCGCCTCGCCGACATGCGCTTTCGGCTCGTGCGCCGTCCGCGCCGCGCAAAGCCCGGGGCCAATGTCTCCCAGATGCACTACGCTCGGCGCGGGATCGTGACGCCGGAAATGGAATTCGTCGCCATCCGCGAGAATCAGCGCCGCGACCTTCTGTCCGAGTTGATCACCCGGCAGCATCCGGGAGAGGCGTTC
>DASPUW010000398.1:0-6680 GCA_035622675.1 Burkholderiales bacterium
GTCGGCGCAGAAGATGAGCCGCGTGCGCGAGCTGCTTGAGCACCTCGCTCCGCACCTCGAGGTGGAGGGAGAGATGCATGGAGACGCGGCGCTCTCGCCTGAGATCCGCCTGCGGCTGTTCCCCAATTCGCGTCTCAAGGACGAAGCCAATCTGCTCATCATGCCCACGCTGGACGCGGCCAACATCTCGTTCAATCTCCTCAAGGTGATCGCCGGGGAAGGCATCACGGTCGGGCCAGTTCTTCTGGGCGCGGCGAAGACGTGCCACATTCTCACGCCTACCGCCACAGTCCGCCGCCTCGTCAACATGACCGCGCTGGCGGCGGTGGACGCCGGTTCGCAGAGGTAGTCCCCACTTGTGCCGCCTGCAGCCGCCATCAGGACTGCGCGCCTGCTGCTTCGCCCGTTCGTCGCGGCCGACGCTGGGCGCGTCGCGGACCTCGCTGGGGCGTTCGAGATCGCAGACACCACCATCTCCATCCCGCATCCGTATCCAGCTGAGCTCGCCGTCGATTGGATCGCGAAGCACGAGCAGGAGCCGCATCGCAGCCATGCGGTGACTCTAGCCGTCACCGAACTGACATCCGGTCTGGTCGGCTGCGTCGAGCTGCGCGACA
The DNA here is from genome assembly GCA_035622675.1 of Burkholderiales bacterium. Classification (GTDB taxonomy): domain Bacteria; phylum Pseudomonadota; class Gammaproteobacteria; order Burkholderiales; family SHXO01; genus SHXO01. Next base: position 618 of record DASPUW010000398.1, read on the forward strand.
TCGATTCCGAACATGCGCAGGCCGAGCTGGGCTTCTGGATCGGAAAGCCGTTCTGGGCGTTAGGCTATGCAACCGAAGCGTGTGCGGCGTTGCTGCGCTTCGGCTACGAGTCGCTCAATCTGAACCGCGTCTACGCGCATCACATGGTGCGCAACCCGGCCTCCGGCAGAGTTCTGCTCAAGCTGGGGATGTGCAACGAAGGTTTGCTCAGGCAGCGCGTCCGCAAGTGGGGGCGCTTCGAGGATGTAATGGTGTACGCCGCTGTGCGCGAAGACTACAAACCCGAAAACCGCAGTTGAGCGCTAGGCCGATCGATCGAGCGCGCCGCGAGCCGCAGCGCGGATCGCGTCCACCGCCTCGGGGTTCACCAGCGCGGACACGTCGCCGGCGTGTTCACCGAGGTAGGCGGCGCGTATCACGCGCCGCATGATCTTCAGATTGCGCGTCTTGGGCAACTCGGCGACGAGCACCACCGCGTTTGGCTTGAACGCGATGCCCAGCCCGCGCGTGACCGCTTGCGCCACCTCGGCTGCCAGATCCACAGTGGGAGAGATATCGGGCCTCGGCGTGCACACAATCACCAGTGCCGAACCCTTCACCACATCCGGAACACCGATCGCTGCTGCTTCTCCGAGACGGTTGGTGCTCATCGCCAGCGCCTCGACCTCGGCGGGGCCGGTGCGCTTGCCGGCGATCTTGAGCGTGTCGTCGGAGCGGCCGTGAATGAACCAGTGGCCGTCGCTGTCGCGGCTGGCGAAGTCGCCGTGATGCCAGACGTCTTTCCACGTGCTCCAGTAGTTGTCGATATAGCGCGCATCGTCCTTCCACAGGCTGCGCGTAAGCCCCATCACCGGGCGCCGCATCACCAGCTCGCCGACGGTTCCAGGCGGCACCGGGCGTCCTTCGTCATCGACCACGTCGGCCCCTGTCCCCGGCACCGAGGCGTTGAACGCGCATGGTTTGATGGGGCGCACAACGCAGGACGCGAGAATGCCGAGCATCTCGGTGCCGCCGGAAAAGTTGAGCAGCGGCACGCGGCCGTTGCCGACGCGTTCGAACAGCCACCGCCATGCGTCCGGGGTCCAAGGCTCACCGCTCGACGTCATCACGCGCAGCGAGGAAAGGTCGAAGCTCAGCCATGGTTCGCTTCCCTGCGCCATGAAAGTGCGCACTGTAGTGGGCGCGACGCCGAGATAGGTGATCTTGTGTTCGGCGACCAGGCGCCACATGCGGTCCGGGTCCGGAGAATTCGGCGCGCCTTCGGCCAGTAGCAGAGTGCCGCCGATGACGAACGTCGTGTATACCGTGAACGGACCTATCACCCAGCCCATGTCCGACATCCACAGAAACCGGTCCTGCGGCTTGAAGTCCAGGCACAGCGCCAGATCCAGCACGATCTTCACCGGAAATCCGGTGTGCCCGTGCACCACGCCTTTTGGTTTGCCGCTTGTCCCGGAAGTGAATACGAGGAGAAGGGGCGCGTCCGCATCCATCTCTTCGGTGTGCGCTCCGGGACGCTGCGATGCGCACAGCTCGTGCCACCAGTGGTCGCGTCCGGTAACCCATTGGATGCGATTGCCGGCCCGCTGCGACACGATCACGCACTTGAGCTCGGCCGCGTGTCCGGCAGCCTGGTCGACGATCGCCTTGGTGTCGACCAGCTTGCCGCGACGCGAGCTGCCGTCTACGGTGACGATCGCCTTCGCGCCGCCCAGTTCGAGGCGGGCCTGTACGGCGTCGGGGCCAAATCCTGAGAAGAGCGGCATGGCGATCGCGCCGATCTTCGGAATGGCCAGCAGCGCAACGACCGCTTCGGGTACGTTCGGCATGAAGAGCGCGATGACGTCGCCGCGCGTGAGGCCGAGCGAGCGTAGTGCGTCGGCGAAGCGGCACACTTCGCGGTCGAGATCCCGGTAGGTGTAGCTGCGCTTCGCGCCGTCCTCGCCTTCCCAGACCAGGGCGGGCTTGTCGTAGGTCGCGGTGTCGCGCCAACGGTCGAGCGCGTTCAGCACGACGTTGGTGGTGCCGCCCGGGCACCAGCGCAGCCACGGTGCGCCGCCCGAATCGTCGAGCACGCGCTCGTACGGCCGGTAGAAGCGATAGTCCAGGTAGCGCAGCCACTCGCCGAAGAACCACGCCGGCTCGGCGTCTGCGCGTGACAGCAGCTCGTCGTAATCCCGCACGCGGACAGCGCGCATGAACGCCGTCAGGTTCGCGCTCTCGATCGTAGCGGCGTCAGGCGCCCAGGCAATTTTCTGGTCGTGCATTGGCGGTGCTAGCGCGAATGCTTAACCACCCCGTCGCTTCGCGCCACCCCTCCTTGAAAAGGAGGGGAGAACTAAATCTCCCCTCCTCTCCGAGGAGGGGTGCCCACGCAGTGGGCGGGGTGGTGCAGTGTGTGGTTAGTGGAAGAACCGCCCCGCATCGATCACCAGCGTCTGCCCCGTGATGCTGTCGGTCTGGCACAGCGCAACCACCTGGTTAGCGACGTCGTCCTTGTCCGCTGCGCGTTTGAGCAGGGCTGCGTCCCTCGCGCGCTGCCGGTAGGCCGGATCGAGGTTCGCGGTTGCGCGAGTGTCTTCCAGGTAGCCCGGTGCAACGCAGTTCACCAGAATGGCGGGCGCGAGACCCACCGCCATGCAGCGAGTGAGATGCACCAGGCCCGCTTTCGATACGGCGTAGGCGATGGAAGATCCGGACGGCGCCAGGCCCGCCACCGAGGCGATGTTGACGATGCGCCCGCCGCCCTGCCGCTGCATCGCCGGGGCTACGGCTTTGATGCATAGCATTGGACCGGTGAGGTTGACGGCGATGATCTTCTGCCACTCCTCGTACGTCAGCGCGTCGAGGTCGTTGAACGGAATCCACTTGTTGTAAGCGGCGTCGTTGATGAGCATGTCTACACGGCCGAAGGTGGCGAGCACACCTGCAACCAACTCCTGCACCTGCGTCGGGCTGGTCACATCGCAGGTCATCGCTTCCGCCCGCACGCCCGTGCTTTTGAGCTGCGCAGCCACCGCTCGAGCACTGTCGCGGCTCTGAGCACAGACCACCGCAACATCACAGCCGGCGCGCGCGAGCGCCTGGCAGATCCGCTGACCCAGTCCGCCGTTGCCGCCCGTCACGACCGCGACCTTTCCCTTGAGCTGCATCGCCTCCTCCATTGTTTGAAAGCGCCGCAAACATCCTACAACGGAACGTGGGGCACGGCGCTGCACCCGGCCGCAGCCGTGCGATTCACGTACACTCCGTGTTGACGGATCGAACGCAGAGCGTTCGCGCGCTTCGGGCGGCGATCCCCAAATCATTCACGGAGGAGTCCAATGTTGAAGCCGAATCGCCTCGCGTTCCGGGTTCGCGAAGGCATGCGCCAAGGTCTGCGCACCGAAGTCCCTCTTCCCACTCGGCTGGTATCGAACGAAGAGTTTCCGCCGCTACCGCAGACTGCGGCGCAGCGTGAGGTGGAGGATCGCATTCTCGCTGCGGCAGGACGCCTGGCGCCGAGGCTTGGACTCTCCCGGCGCGACTTCCTCCGCACCAGCGGCGGGATGGCGGCCTCATTCCTCGCTATGAACGCGGTGTTCGGACAGTTCTTCAACGTCGCTGAGGTCGAGGCCGCAGAGCCAGCGGCGGCGAGAGAAGCCACAGGCGCGCCGTTTTTCATCTTCGATGTGCAGCTGCATTACGTCGGCGCCGGATACGATCCGGGAGACGCTGAGGCGGACCGCAAGGGCGCGATCAGCAAGGGTATGCTGCTCGGGTTGCGCAAGCGCTCTCAGCGGCTGAATCCGAAGCTCGCCTCGGACAGCGGCACCCTGGCCGATCTTTCCTGGCAGAACTTCATCAAGGAAGTGTTCCTCGACAGTGACACCGCGATCGGGCTGATCTCCACGCCGCCCGGGCCATACCCGCAAGAGGCGGTCGTTCCGCCCAAGGAGATGACCCACATCCGCGACGAGATCAACCGCATCACGCAGTCGCAGCGGATGTTCGCGCACGGGCTGGTGACGCCGCAGCTCGGGCAAGCGGATCTCGACTTCATGCAGATGCAAGCAGAGACGCTGAAGATCGATGCCTGGAAGTCCTATACCGGCTCATGCCCGAAAGGGTTCGAGCACGGCTGGTTCATGGACGACGAGAGGATCGCCTATCCGATGCTGGAGCAGGCCCGCAAGCTGGGCGTGCGGCGTGTCTGCGTTCACAAGGGATTGCCGCTTGGCACGGTCGCCGATTACAACCATCCGCGCGATCTGATCAAGGCGGCGAAAGATTTTCCGGACATCGACTTCTTCGCCTACCACTCCGGTCTGCTCAACGTGATGGCGCCTAAGCCTGACGGCGAGATCCCCTGGACCACCGAGTTCTGCCAGATGAAGAAGAAGGAGCCCGGGATCAAGAATATCTACATGGAGATGGGCTCCACCTTCGGGCAGCTCGTCACGACCAACCCCACGGCCTGCGCGCATCTGCTGGGGCAGATGATCGACGCGTTCGGCGCCGATCACATCCTGTGGGGGACGGACTCGATCTGGTACGGCACGCCGCAGTGGCAGATCGAGGCGTTCCGGCGTTTCGAGATCCCGAACGCGCTCGCCGAGAAACACGGCTATGCGCCGCTCACCCGCGCGGTGAAGGAGCAGATCTTCGGACTCAACGCCGCGCGCGTGTACGGCGTGGATGTGTCGGCGAAGCGAAACGAGATCCCGAGCGACTACCTGAGCCAGATCAAGATGGCCTATCTCGATGAGGGTCGCGTGCCGAGTCATCGCTGGTACGGCTGGGTCGCCTGAGGGCGAGCTGGTTGATCACCAGCCCGAGCAGCACTGCCGAGACGCCAACCCATTGCGCCGTCCACAGCCGCTCGGCGAATGCCGCCCATGCCGCCCACAGTCCGACGATCGGCCCCAGCAGCGCGAACGGTGCCACTCGGCTCGCGGGGTGGCGCTTCAGCAGCCGCGTCCACAGCGTGTAGGCGAGCAGAGTCGCGAGCAGCCCGAGGTATAGGATGGCCAGCCACTCACGTGCCCCCGTTTGTCCCACGCTGCGCCAGGCGTGCTCGGCGCCCTCGGAGGCCGCTGCCAGAGCCAGGAACGGCACAACGGGGACTATGCTGGTCCATACGATGAAGGCGAACGGATCGTAATCCGCCACGCGTCCGGCGAAGCGCACGACGATATTGGTGATCGCCCACATGAACGCGGCGCCCAGCGTAAGGGCGAAGCCGATCAGTGTCATCTGCCCTGGACTTTCACCATGCGCAGACGCGATGAGGGCGAGGCCGAGCGCTGCCACCAAGAGGCCCAGCCACTGATGGATGCGCGTGCGCTCGCCCAGCAGGGGAACGGCAAGGATCATCGTGAAGAACGACTGCGTTGGCATCACCACCGACGCGACACCGGCGGTCATGCCGAGCTTGAGGGCGGTGAACAGCAGGCCGAACTGGCCCACGCCCTGCACCAGTCCGTAGATCACGACGAAACGCCAGGGCACGCGCGGCCATGGCACGAATGGAAGAAAGGGCAGCGAGGCGGCTGCGAAGCGCAAGGCGCCGAGCATCATGGGACTCAGGCCCTGCAGGCCGAGCTTCATCACGACGAAGTTGAGCCCCCAGATGACGACTGCGCCGAGCGCGCACAGATAGTCGACGCGCGTCATGCGTGCTGGCGCGCTCATGGGATGTGGGGGCCGATGCCTGGCATGTGAAAGAGAGGGAAGGCGGATGAAACCACAACTGGCAAAGATTTGCGTTCTAGTCGCCGCCGCTGGCTTCCTGCCGCCCGCATTCGCGGAGCAGATGACCTGCGCCGAGCAACCGTCGGCGCGCGGCTACTGCAGCCAGGCATCGGATGGAGGTTCCGGCATCGTGCGGGCTAAGGGTTCTGTGGACACGGCTACAGGGAGAATCACCCTCACCATCGAGCTCGAAACCGATGACTCGGCCGCGGGTCCTTGCGGCATGGCGTCGATCACGCTGCGCGATGCCGCCGGCGCCAGGCTTTCCACCGTCCAGCTCCAAAAGGAAGCGTGCCTGGGGGGCAAGCCGGCGGCGGACACGCTCGTCAA
>DASPUW010000399.1:0-2838 GCA_035622675.1 Burkholderiales bacterium
ATGTCGCGGCGCTCCACGCTCCGAACGCGGAAGGAGCGACGAACCACACGCCGTTGTCCAGCGCGTAGAACGAGCTGGCGTCCACTTGAATCACGGGCATCGGCGCGTTCACTGCGTATTGCAGGGGCGTGCCCTCTATCGACCGGAACTGCGGCGCACCGTCGTAGGTGATCTCCAGTGTCGCCGCGCTGCGCTTGACTGTGGCCATTTGCGGAACACCGTTGGCGATCACCGCTTCCTGTGCCTGGGCGGTGCCGGCCACGGACGCGCGCACGCCCTCGGCGGGATGATTGTCCGGGATGAGAGCGAAATCGGGCGGCAGGCTCGTCCCGGCCACATACTCCCACGGTCCCCGAGTGAGGGATGCAGCACGATACCAGCGACCCGCGAGCAGCACGTAGTACTTCTGGGTCTGCACGTCCAGAAACAGCCGGTTCGGCGTGTTGGTCACGTACAGCAAATTGGTCTTCGGGATTGGCTGGTATTCGGGCGGACCGTCGGTCTGCACCAGTTCGGCCGGCCCGGTCGCCACGAACACTTCCGGAGGGTGCGACGATTCGCTGCCCTCGACCAGATCGACCTGGCCTGCCGCCTGCACTTGTTCCTTCGCTTCTTCCAGAACCGATGGACGCACCTGCGCCTCGCTCCACGGACCTTCGATCGCCGGCGCTTCCATCCAGTGGCCGGCAACAAACAGGTAGTAGCGCCGCGATGACCGATCCTGCAGGATCAGCGCGCGGGTGTTGATCACGCGCGAAAGGTCGAATCCAGCCAGCTCCTTGAGCTGCGGTGGACCGTCGACGGGCACCAGGATCGCTGGAGATTCGCTGTAGTAGATACGTGGCGGCGCATTGCGCAGCGGCTGACCCTGCGCCTCATGGCTGGCGTGCTCGATGGCGAGCTCGGACTCGAGCCGGTCCCGGGCGACGGTCCATGTCAACGACGCGAGATGTCTGCGTACCGCGTCCAGATATCCTCGCGAATCCGCCCCGGCGGTGGGGAAGCTGGCGCGGCTCACGCTGATGTCTCGTACTCTCACCATGCCGTTCGTGTCGGTTTCCGTTCGCGCCGACAGCGAGACGACTCCGAACACCGGCTTGTCTGCCCCGGCCGCCTGCGCGGCTACTGCAGCTTGGCCCTCGATGCGCTCCGTTTGCCAGCGTTCGAGCTGCGGCGGATACACCGTGAACGCGACCCCGCCGTCGCTGAACTGATAGGGCCAGGGGAACGACGGGGTCACACCCGAGGCAGCGGCTGCCGCTGGTCCGGCTGTTGCTGCTGGTTCGTCTGCCGGTTGCATCTCTGCCCGGCTGGGCGCCAACCAGCAGGCCAGCACGAGGGCGGCAACGGCTGCTGCACAACCTGCGCTTGGCTTCATGGACAGGTCTCCTGCGCCGGATCACGCGACCGCGGTGCGGGTGCGTGTCACGACAATTATATTGAACGCTCCCTCGCTCGTGCAGTTGACGAGGTAACACACTGTAACCGCGGAGGTCGGTCCGCGTCCGACAGATCGGCGGTCGGACGCGGTGCGTGTTGCGCCGCGGGACCACGTTTTCCGCAGATATTCGGGATCGAAATCTGGTCGAACGCAAAACCACAAGCTGATGGTTACTCCGATGTATCTCAAGCGTCGTCGATCTTCGGAACCCAGTGCCTCGCCCGAACCTTTGGGCGTACTGCTCTATCGCTACTTCTTCTTCGAATGGCTGTTCCGCGACGTGAGCCGCGGCAGCTCTCTGGAGCGTGCCGCCGCCTGGCGCTTCAACCGGGAGATGCGGCGTTATCTGCCGATCTATCTGCGGCGATGGACGATCGTCGTGGTGTCGAGCTACGTACTGGGTGCCTGGTTCGATCGCGTGCTGCTGATGGACTACGCGGGCACCTTCTTCTATTGCGTGAGCTCGCTGTCAGTGGCGATGTCGGTGCTGATCATGCGCGCGTGGCTCGGCCTGCGCTTCGAGTAGCGCGTCGCCACGGGGTGACGCGGCGCTGGGCACTGAATTGGATCAGAGCTTCTCTAGTTGACCAGGTAGTGCGCCTCATTGGCCCACGCCAAGGCGGCCTCTAGCAGGCCGTCGTAAATTGCCACGCAGACCGAGGCTCCCCCCGCCAGACCGCAGGTGGCTGGATCGGGTCCGAGCCCTGTGTTGTACGTGACGCCCGCGATGGTTACGTATTCCAGCTGCGACTCCAGCGGGCCCGCGCCGTCGTCGCCGGCCTGATTCGAGCCGCCGGCAGAAGCCGACTCTGCTTCGAGGGAACCCTGTTCGAATGTCGCGAACAGCGGACGTGCGGCGCTCGTCGACCCAGCACCCAGCCCCGCGACGCTGCCGATGACGAGCATTCTGTCCGAGAGGATCGAGGCAGCGACGGGCGATGCCTCCTCGATCGCGGGAGTAGGAAGCGCGGAGGCTGCCAGCCCCGTCGCTGCCACGCACAGGCAGGCGAGCGATCCAGCGGCACGCCTCATCGACCGCAGGTGCGTGCCAACGGAAGCGATACGACCAAGCAGGAGCTGCGGAAATCTCAACATGCCGCCGACTAAGCGCATGAGCGCAATGCGCTTCCTAGTGGGAAATCTCTATCGCCATGGTGACTAAATATCCCCCTTGCTTCGATCCATGCAACCGCGCGCGTTGTAGTTCTTACATCCGACATTTGTCGAGATCGCGGTGGCATGCAATGCTGAGACATCAAAAACCGCAAGTGAGTTGCAGAACGAATCTATAATGTGAGTGTCAGAAAAACGTTTTGACGCAGACTTTACTCGAGTACTTTCTTGCGTCACGCATTGGTCACGACATCATGATCGCGAATCGAAACCCAGGCGGGACA
>DASPUW010000400.1:0-5531 GCA_035622675.1 Burkholderiales bacterium
AAGATCGAGTTCTCGCTGAAGGACAGCATCGGGCGGGTGTGGCAGTGCGGTACCCTGCAGGTCGATTTCTCCATGCCGGGGCTGTTCGGCGCGGAATATGTCGGGGAGGACAACACGCGCAAGGTTCCGGTCATGCTGCACCGGGCTATTCTCGGATCGATGGAGCGCTTCATCGGGATACTGATCGAGCACCACGCAGGCGCGCTGCCACTGTGGCTGTCGCCGGTCCAGGTGGTGGTCTTGAATATTTCGGAACATCAGGCGGCGTATGCGTCCGAGGTTGCCAATGTCCTGCGCCTCGCCGGCCTGCGCGCCGAGGCCGACTTGAGAAACGAGAAAATTACCTATAAGATTCGAGAACATAGTCTTCAGAAGCTGCCCTACCAGGCGATCGTCGGGGACAAGGAGGTGGCTTCGAAGAGCGTTGCCGTACGCACGCGGGGCGGCGTCGATCTCGGCCAAATGCCGATCGACGCGCTGGCGCTTCGTCTCAAGACGGAGCAGGGTCCCGCAGCGGCGGCTTGATTTTTCTGGAGGTGCGGCCTATCGCTCAGGAACGGGACAGGGACACACGGATCAACGAGGAGATCAACGCACCGGAGGTGCGTTTGATCGGATTGGACGGGGCGCAGCTCGGAGTCGTGAATCTGGCGACGGCCAACAAGATGGCCGAGGAGGCTGGCGTGGACTTGGTGGAGATCGCACCCACCGCCAAGCCTCCGGTTTGCCGCATCATGGACTACGGCAAATTCCGGTATGCCGAGTCGAAGAAGCGGCACGAGGCGAAGCTCAAGCAGAGGCAGATCCAGGTCAAGGAAGTCAAGTTCCGGCCTGGCACGGACGAGGGCGATTATCAGATCAAGCTGCGCAATCTGATCCGCTTTCTTGGCGAGGGCGACAAGACAAAGGTCACGCTGCGGTTCCGCGGGCGCGAGATGGCGCACCAGGAGTTCGGTGTCAAGCTGCTCGAGCGCGTGCGCGCCGACCTCGATCCGTACGGAGTCGTGGAGCAGTGGCCAAAGCTGGAGGGGCGGCAGATGATCATGGTGCTGTCGCCCAAGAAAAAGCTGGCGCATTGACGGCAGCGTTCCGGCCGCGGGCCGGAGTTCGACAACAAGTGATGCCGAGGTTTGAAGCGCCGCCTTGGGCGGCCACCCGGCGTGATGACAGATGAGCAAGGAGTAGCGATGCCTAAGATGAAGACCAAGAGCAGCGCCGCGAAGCGCTTTCGCGTGCAAGGCAGCGGCGGCATTAAGCGCAGCCGCGCATTCCGCCGGCACATCCTCACCAGCAAAACCACCAAGCGCAAGCGCCACCTGCGCGGCACCACGCCGGTCAACCACTCCAACAAGCGCGCCATCAAGGCGATGCTGCCCTACGCCTGAGGAGGGCGCACATGCCTAGAGTCAAACGCGGGGTGACGGCGCGTGCCCGTCACAAGAAGGTCCTGGACCAAGCCAAGGGGTTTCGCGGGCGCCGCAAGAATGTCTTTCGTGTGGCCAAGCAGGCGGTGATGAAGGCGGGTCAGTACGCCTACCGCGACCGGCGGGTTCGCAAGCGCGAGTTCCGCATGCTGTGGATCGCGCGCATCAACGCGGGCGCGCGCGAGTGCGGGATGAGCTACTCGGTGTTCATGAGCGGGCTCAGGAAAGCGGCGATCGACCTCGATCGTAAGGTCCTCGCGGACCTTGCGGTGTTCGACAAGGCTGCATTCGCCAAGATCGCGAGCCAGGCTAAGGCCAGCCTCGGGGCGTGACGATCGTCCGGCGCAAGTAAGGAGGCTCGCCGGCCTCCTTTTTTGTTTTTGCCGGCCGACTGAACTTGGATCGCGAGCCTGGGACTTAGAGCATGGACAAGGCAGCGCTGGACAAGCTGGTGAATGAGGCCGCGGCCGCGTTCGAGCGCACCGGCAGCGTCGCGGAGTTGGAGCAGGCGAAGGCGCGCTATCTGGGCAAGTCCGGCGCGCTGACCGCATTGCTCAAGAAGCTGGGCGAGCTGTCCCCGGAGCAGCGGCCGCTGGCGGGCGGCCTGATCAACGATGCGAAAGCGCGCATCGAGGCAGGTCTGGATGCACGCCGCGGGGCGTTGGCGGAGGCCGCCGTGGACGCGCGCCTCGCCAACGAGGCGCTGGATGTCACCTTGCCGGCCCGCGGACGCGGGACTGGGAGCATTCACCCGATCATCCGCACCTGGCAGCGCATCGAGGCGATTTTCCATTCGATCGGCTTCGACATCGCGGATGGGCCGGAAATCGAAACCGACTGGTACAACTTTACCGCGCTCAACCAGCCCGAGAACCACCCTGCGCGCTCCATGCATGACACCTTCTACGTCGAGGGAGGGCTGCTGCTGCGTACGCATACCAGCCCGATGCAAGTCCGCTACGCGCAGCAACATCAGCCGCCGATCAAGGTGATTGCGCCGGGCCGCACCTATCGCGTGGACAGCGACGCGACGCACTCCCCGATGTTCCATCAGGTGGAGGGATTGTGGATCGACGAGAACATCAGCTTCGCCGACTTGAAAGGGGTTTACACCGATTTCCTGCGGCGCTTCTTCGAGTCTGACGCGCTGCAGGTGCGCTTTCGCCCATCGTTCTTCCCCTTCACGGAGCCATCCGCTGAAATCGACATGGCATTTCCGCGCGGGCCCCTCAAGGGCCGCTGGCTCGAAGTGTCCGGGGCTGGGCAGGTGCACCCGCAGGTGGTGCGCAACTTCGGGCTGGACCCCGAGCGCTGGATGGGCTTTGCCTTCGGCAGCGGCTTGGAGCGCCTTACGATGCTGCGTTATGGCATCGACGACCTGCGCCTGTTCTTCGAGGGCGATCTGCGCTTCCTCAAGCAGTTCGCCTGACAGGGAGTGTCTGACTCATGCAGTTCCCCGAGAGCTGGCTGCGCTCGATGGTCGATCCGGAGTTGGCCACGGAGGAGCTCGCTCAGCTTCTCACGATGTCCGGGCTCGAAGTCGAATCCTGCGAGCCGGTTGCACCGCCGTTCTCGAAAGTCGTGGTGGGCTTGGTGCGAAGTGTGGCGAAGCATCCAAACGCCGACCGGCTGACGGTGTGCGAGGTGGAGGTCGGCAGCGGGCAGCCGCTCAAGATCGTGTGTGGTGCTCCCAACGTCAAGACCGGCATGAAAGCGCCGTGTGCGCTGGTGGGCGCGAGCCTGCCCACAGATCAGGGGGGCCAATCACGCGAGCTCAAGGCCGCCACCATGCGTGGCGTCGAGAGCCAAGGCATGCTTTGCTCCTCGCGCGAGCTCGGCCTCTCCGATGACCACAGCGGACTGCTCGCACTCGATGCCGATGCGGCGGTGGGGCTCGACGTTCGCGAGCACCTCGGCCTCGATGACCACATCTTCGACGTCAAGCTCACTCCAAATCGCGCCGACTGCCTCAGCGTGCTCGGCATCGCGCGCGAAGTAAGTGCGCTGACCGGCGCGCCACTGCGTGCGCCCACAGTCTCGCCTGTACCCAGCGCTTGCGGCGCATTGTTCCCCGTCCAGATCTCGGATGCCGACGGCTGCGGACGCTTCGCCGGCCGCGTGATCCGTGACGTCGATGCGCGGGCCGCGACGCCGCACTGGATGCGCCGGCGCCTGGAGAGGGCCGGTCAGCGCTGCATCTCCGCACTGGTGGACGTCACCAACTACGTCATGCTGGAGCTGGGCCGGCCGCTGCACGTCTACGATCTGGACAAGCTCGCCGGCGGGATCGACGTGCGCTGGGGCCGCCGCGGCGAGCGGGTGAAGCTGCTCAACGAGCAGACCGTCGAGCTCGAGCCCGACATCCTGGCTATCACCGACGGTTCGGGACCGATTGGCCTGGCCGGGATCATGGGCGGGGACAGCACCAAGGCGGACCTGGATTCGCGCCACGTATTTCTCGAGGCCGCTTTTTTCTTGCCTGCAGCCATCGCCGGACGCGCGCGGCGGTTGAACTTCGGCAGCGACGCTTCACACCGCTTCGAGCGCGGCGTGGACTTCGATAACAACGTCGCCGGCATCGAGCGGGCGACGAGCCTAATCCTTGAGATCTGCGGCGGCAGCGCGGGACCGATCGTGGACACGATCGCCCAGTTGCCCCAGCGCGCGCCGGTGACGATGCGCGTTGCGCGCGCGCAGCGCGTGATCGGCCTGCCGATTCCCGCAAACGAGATGGCTGACATCTTCTCGCGGCTGGGCTTGGCGTTCGGCCGCGAGGGCAGCGGAGCAGGCGAGACCTTCGTCGTGCGCCCTCCCTCCTATCGCTTCGATCTCGAGATCGAGGAGGACCTCATCGAGGAGATCGCGCGCGTGCACGGCTTCGAGCGCATCCCCGCCCGTCCACCGGTGGCCGCTGCTGTGATGCGCAGCGAACCGGAGACGCATCGCTCGTTGCACGCTCTGCGCGCTGCGGTGGCGGGCTGCGACTACCACGAGGTCATCAATTTCAGTTTCGTGCAACCGGAGTGGGAAGTCGACTTTGCCGGGAACTCGACGCCGATCCGGCTGCTGAACCCCATCGCTGCCCAGGCATCGGTGATGCGTAGCACGCTGCTCGGCGGGCTGATCGAGAACATCCGTTACAACCTGAATCGGCGCGCTTCCCGGGTTCGGGTGTTCGAGATCGGTCGCGTTTACCTGCGCCAGCCGGAGGCACCGGAAGGGGCGCTGGACGTCCGCGGGATTCGTCAGCCAGTCCGCATCGCCGCGGCGGCGTTCGGGCCTGCGGTTGAGGAGCAGTGGGCCACAGCGCAGCGCCCCGTGGATTTCTTCGACGTCAAAGGCGATCTGCAAACGCTCCTCAGTGGCCGGCGAGGCGGCTGCGAGCCGGCTCCCCACCCGGCGTTTCATCCGGGGCGCTCGGCTCGGGTGACCCTGGACGGAAAGCCGATCGGCTGGCTCGGAGAGCTCCACCCGCGCTGGCAGCAGAAGTACGAGCTCCCCCTCCCGCCGACCCTGTTCGAGGTGGATGTCGAGGCTCTGCAGCATGTGACCCTACCGTCCTACCGGGAAGTGCCGAAATTCCCTGCGGTAGGCCGGGATATCTCGGTTGTTGTGCCTGAAAGCGTGACGATCCAAGGGGTTCTGGACGATCTTGCGGTGCACAAGCCGGCTGTGGTGGAAAGCGTGCGATTGTTCGATCTATACCGGGGTCAGGGGGTCGAAAATGGCAAAAAAAGTCTTGCTTTCCGAGTGTTATTGCAAGATACTCAGAAGACAATGACGGATGTGGAGGTCGAATCGGCCTTGGCCCAGCTAAAGGAGCGGCTGGTTCAACGATTCGGGGGAAAACTGCGCGACTGAGGGTGCGAAATGACGCTCACCAAGGCTGATCTGGCTGATCTCCTGTTCGAAAAGGTCGGTTTGAACAAGCGCGAAGCGAAGGACATGGTGGAGAGCTTCTTCGAGGAGGTGCGCAAGGCCCTCGAAGATGGCGAAGGGGTGAAACTGTCGGGCTTCGGTAACTTCCAGCTGCGCGACAAGCCGCAGCGGCCCGGGCGCAACCCAAAGACCGGGGAGGAAATTCCCATTACGGCGCGGCGCGTGGTG
>DASPUW010000401.1:0-3119 GCA_035622675.1 Burkholderiales bacterium
CCCGCTGCACTGGGGCTTCGTCGTGCTGGGCTGGAACGCCCTAGCGCTTCCCGGCGTGGCGCTGCAGATCATCCAGCGCATGGTCCCGTTGTTTCACGAGGTGTTCGGGGACAAGCAGGCGGCGCAGACCGCCTAATCCTCCGCTCCCTCCCCCGCGGGGGAGGGCAGGGTGGGGGCGCCACTCAGAACATAGCCATATTCAGGGGAGGAAGCGATGAGTCCGAATACCCGCGAGATCCTGGAGGTGTCCGGCCTGCCGCCCGAGGGCGCCAAGCTGTCGCGCATCTGGGAGTGGTTCGTCGTCGCGGCAGTGGCGCTGCTGTTCATGGGCGCGATTCACCTGCACGTGATGCTGACGGTCGGCGACTGGGACATGTTCGTGGACTGGAAGGATCGGCAGTTCTGGGTGCTCGTGGTCCCGGTCTCCATGCTCATGATCCCCGCTGCCCTGCAGGCCGTCTTCTGGCACTACTTCCGTCTGCCGATCGGCATGACGCTGGGTGCCGTCCTTCTGCTCATCGCCACCTGGATTACTCGCATCTTCGGCTGGCACATCTGGGGCTATTTCCCGTTCACCATGGGCGTTCCCTCGACCATCCTGGCCGGCGCCATGGCGTGTGACGCCATCCTGCTGATCGTGCGCAGCTCGCTGCTCACTTCGACCTTCGGCGGGTTCGTGTTTGCGCTGCTGTTCTTCCCCAGCAACTGGCCGTCGCTGGCCGCTTATTTTCTGCCGGTCGAACATCAGGGGATGGTCGCCTCTGTCGCCGATATGATCGGCTACGTCTATCCGCGTTCGGGGACCCCGGAGTACATTCGCCTGATCGAGCGCGGCACGCTGCGCACGTATGAAGGCAGCACGGTCTGGGTATCGACCTTCTTCGCCGGCATCGTCTGCATCTTCATGCACATGATCTGGTGGCGCATCGGGCTCGCTTTCTCGACCCAGAGATTCGTCGCCACCTCCAAGCGTTTCCGCCGCTTCATGGGCCTCGCCGATGCGGTGCAACCCGCGAGCAAGGCGTGACGGAGGACGATGCGATGCGAACGAATCAGCACGTGCCGGGACGCATCTTCCGGGCCCTGATCCTCGTGCTCCTGTGGAGCCAGGCGTTGCCTGCGGGCGCGCACGGCGAGCGCGCGCAGGAACCGTATCTGCGCACGCGCACCGCGCAGTGGTACGACGTCAAGTGGTCGGTGGACAAGCTGGTTGTCAACGATACCGTCATCGTCACGGGCAGGTTCCGCCTGTTCCATGACTGGCCCGATGCGGTGCGGCCGCCGGAGACGGTGTTCGTCAGCAATGCCACACCTGGGCCGGTGTTTGCGAGGGTCGACTCCTCCTTGAACGGTGTGCCCGCGCGCCAGTCCTTCCGCGATCTCCAGATCGGCCGCGATTACGAGTACAGGATGGTGCTCAAGGGACGTGTGCCGGGGCGCTACCACGTGCACCCGATGATCGCGGTGAAAGGCTCCGGGCCGCTGGTGGGGCCGGGCAAGTGGATCGAGGTCACTGGCAACCAGGCCGATTTCAGCTTCCCCATGACGGCGATCTCGGGCGAGAAGATCGAGAGCCTCGAGACCTGGGGCGTGAGCACCGCAGTGAAGTGGCACCTGATCCTGCTTGGCGTCGCCGTCGTGTGGATCCTCTGGTGGGTCCGCCGGCCGCTGCTGATCCCGCGCTACCTGGCGTTGAAGAAGGAGCGCGAGGACCTGCTTACGACCAACGTCGACCTGGCCGTTGCGATCGGCTTACTGGTCGTCACGGTAGCGCTGTCCTTCGGGGGTTACGCATGGGCGCGCAGCCAATACCCTCGCACCGTGCCCCTCCAGGCCGGCACGATGTACACGGCGCCGCTGCCCGCGCAGGCAAAGGCGGTAGATATCCGCTTCAAGGAGGCACGCTACGATGTGCCCGGGCGCTCGATGCGGATGGTCTTCGACGTCACGAACTTGAGCGACAAACCGCTGCGGCTGGGGGAGTTCGCCACGGCAAGCATCCGTTTCGTCAACCAGCACCTGCCCGCGGCCAAAGCCAACGTGGCGCCCGGATACCCGCAGGATATCGTGGCGCGCACCGGGCTGGCCATAGCAGACGACAGCGAGATCAAGCCTGGTGAGACGCGCACCATGCGGGTTGACGCTACAGACGCAGCCTGGGAGATCGAGCGGCTCACCAGCTTCCTCACCGACGTGGACAGCAAATTCGGCGGCCTGCTGTTCTTCTTCGACGCCCAGGGCAACCGCTATATCGCCGAGGTGGGCGGGCCGATCCTGCCAGTATTCAGGAAGAGCGCTTGAGGCACCAGGTTCAAAACCGCATCCACCACGAAGGACACGAAGGAGCTCGAAGGTAGTCCGAGTCCTCGCTGCAGCATGTGGTCTTATGCCCATCGTAGTCCGCGTGAGTCTCCCAGGTCAGGAGTTGTGGTTGCGGCGAGCTTGGTGGGTGTGGTGCTGCTGGTGGCAGTCGGCAGCGGGTACGCGCATGGCGGGCTGGCGATGGACGAGGACAAGTGCAAGCTGCGCGTGGGACGCTACACGATGCACTTCGTGGGCTACCAGCCGGAAAGCCCGAGCGGGCCGCGGGAGTTCTGCGAGGACATCCCAGAGACGGGCCATACCATCGTCGTCCTCGACTACCTGAACGACGAGCTGCGCGATCTGCCCACCGAGGTGCGGATCATCAAAGACACGGGCGGGCAGGCTGAGCTCGACGACATCACCGTTCTACACATCCCCCCCAGGGTATACGCCAGCGGCTCGCTCAATTTCGAGCTCGTCTTTCACGAGTCGGGCAAGTTCGTCGGACTGGTCACCGTAGGAGAAGGCAACGGCAAGATGGTCTCGCGTTTCCCGTTCTCGGTGGGCAGGAGCAACAGTTGGCTTGCGCTGACCGCGACGGCGCTGCTGACGGTGGCGGCGGCATTCGCGCTGTACCGCTTTGCGGTCCACCGGCGCAACAAGGCCACTGTTGCCGCGCGTACATGACCGCGCGCGCGTCGAGTCGCATCTCATTGGCGGCCACGGTCCTGGCGGCTGTTCTGTCATCCGGAGTGGTGTTCGCCCACGCGCTGCTGGACAAGTCGGAGCCGGCGCGCCGCGCCGTGCTGACGCAC
>DASPUW010000402.1:0-4339 GCA_035622675.1 Burkholderiales bacterium
TCTTGCCGGTCGCGCACTCGCTCTTGCCCTTGCACGAGTTCACCCCGCTGCAGTGAACCGTCGCCTCGTCGGCGGCAGCGGGAACGACGGCCTGACTGATGAACAGACCGGCGGCGGCGACAGCCAGCGCGGCGCCGGACAGCGTTCTGACCTTGCTTCGTTTGATCTGATCCATGTTGCTCCTCTCGCAGTGGGGGACGACTGACGAAGCCGCGCTCGCTGTGTCGCAACGGCACGGCAATCCCGAAGGGCGGGTCGCGCTCGGGCCGCATAAGTGTACGTCGAGACCGCTTCGGCGGATGCAGCGCGTCTGTAGCCGCGCGGTGACATCCGGCCTGCGGGCTGGGCGAACGGAACTTCGTCTTGTTCCCTTGGTATATTTGCGGGAGGAGGGACCCATGAGACTGTTGTCCGATCGCGAACGCGAGCTTCTGCTGCCGGCCGAAATGGCCGCGTTCGATTCCCCCGTGCCCACGCAGATCGTGTCCAGCGATGAGTTCGCGCCTACCGCGCAAACGCGTGCGCAACGGGAGGTGGAGGCCCGGCTCAAGACCTTGGCCGACGAGCTGGCGCGCCGCCAGGGACTCGGCCGGCGCGAGTTCCTGCGCACCGCAGCGGGAATGGCCGCAGCGTTCGTCGCGATGAACGAAGTCTACGGGCCGCTCTTCGGAGCAACCCGTGCGGAGGCGGCCACGCCGGAGATGGCCGACGAGCGCGCGAACCAGCTTGCCGGGCAATTTGTCTTCGACGGGCATACGCACTTCCTGCGCGACGACACGCGCCTCGAAGGCTTCGTGCACATGCGCGAGGCGGTCGGCAAGGCCGGATGGAACCCCGAGCTCGAGGGCAAGCCTCAAACGCTCGAAGACCTCAAGTTCGACAACTATCTCAAAGAGATCTTCTACGACAGCGACACCAAGATCGCGCTCATCAGCAGCGCCCCCTCCGACGTGGCCGCCGACTGGTTTCTTACCAATCAGATGACGGCGAAAGCGCGTGCCCGCGTCAACGAGCTGCTGGGCTCGCGGCGGATGCTGAGCCATGCCATCTTCACTCCGGGGCAACCGGGCTGGCTCGACGAAGTGGACCGCGCGATCGCCGAAGATCGCCCCGATTCGTTCAAGGGCTACACGATTGGCGACAACACGCACAAGGAGATGAGCCGCTACCCCTGGCGCATGGACGACGCGGAGATCGTCTATCCCTTCTACGAGAGGGCATGGAAGGCGGGCATCCGCAACATCTGCGTGCACAAGGGCCTGTTCCCGCCCTCCATCGAGCGGCAGTACCCGCATCTGCGCGATTACTGCGACGTGCGCGACGTGGGCCGGGCGGCGAAGGATTGGCCGATGCTCAACTTCATCGTGTACCACTCGGCGTACCGCTTCCCCGGCGGAGGCACGCCAGAGGAAGCGCTGGCGCAGTTCGAGCGGATGGGCCGCGTCGACTGGGTCTCCGATCTTGCGGAGATCCCGGGCCGATACGGAGTGAGCAACGTGTACGGCGACCTGGGCCAGGTGTTCGCGACCACCACGGTCTCGCAGCCGCGGCTGTGCGCGGCCATCATGGGTACGCTCGTGAAGGGGCTCGGCGCCGATCGTGTCGTCTGGGGCTCGGATGCGGTCTGGACCGGCGCGCCGCAGTGGCAGATCGAAGGGCTGAGGCGGCTGGAGATTCCCGAGGACATGCAGGCGAAGCACGGCTTCGCGCCGCTCGGCCCGGCGACCGGACACGTGAAGAGCGCGATCTTCGGCGAGAACTCGGCGCGGCTGTACGGGATCGAGCCCACCAGCTACGCGGGCGCCAGCGATCGCCTGCCGGGGCTCAAGGCTGCGTATCGCGCTGCGGGAGGTACGCCGAGCAACCTGCGCTACGGGTACGTCGCGCGGGGCTGAACGTTCCCCCTCACCCTGACCCTCTCCCGCAAGGGGAGAGGGGATCGAAAGAAGGTCGCGCAAGGGGAGAGGGGATCGAAAGGAGGCCCCGCAACGGGAGAGGGGATCCAAGCTCCCTCTCCCTCGACGGGAGAGGGTTGGGGTGAGGGTGGCTAGAAGTTCTCCGTGTGTGGCCGCAGCTCGAGCTCCCAGCTCCAGGCGCTGCGGTGCTGCCGGTGCAAATTCAAATATTCGCCGGCGATGGCGTTGGGGTTGAGAAAGCGGTCGGACGTACGGTCCTGATCGGTCTTCGCGTAGCTCGACGCGATGCCCCCGTCGATGACGACGTGCGCCACGTGCACGCCTTTGGGCGCGAGCTCGCGGGCCAGGCTTTGCGCCAGGCCGCGCAGTGCGAATTTGCCCATCGCGAACGCGGAAGACTGAGGAAACCCTTTGACGCTCGCGGTAGCGCCGGTGAATATCAGCGTGCCGCGCCCCGCACGCAGCATCCGGCGCGCTGCCTGCTGCGCCACCAGGAAACCGCCGAAGCAGCCTACCAGCCACGCGCGCTGGACCTCGGCCGGATCGAGCGCTTCGATCGGTCCGCGCACCCTGAGGCCGGCGTTGTAGACCACCAGCGACGGCGCACCAACCCGCTGGTCTAGGTCAGCGAACAGCCGGTCCACTTGCTCCACAACTGAGGTGTCGCAGGCGAAGGCGACCGCACCGGTCTCGGCGGTGAGCGCTGTGAGTTTGCCAGGATTGCGCGCCGCGAGCGCCAACGCCAGGCCCTCGCGCGCAAACAGGCGAGCCAGCGCAGCGCTGAGGCCGGAGCCTGCGCCGACGATCAAAGCAGTCTCTCGCTCCATCTAGCGCGAGGTAGGTGGTAAAGCGATCAATGCAGGTGCTTGCGGCCCTTGCCGGCCGGGGCCGGTTCGGACGAGGCGCTGGACGGCTCGCTCGCTCCGCGCTCGATCCAGCTGCGCGAGAACAGTTCATTCACATGCGTGACCACCTCCGCCACCTCGGACGGATTGAACTGCCGCGACAGGATATTGGAGATGTCCTCGACCATGCGGCGGCGCTGCGCTTCGTGGATCGACTCGGCGGACGGGCCGACGAATACGATACCGATCTCGTCGCGGCCGTCCTCGTGGTAGTACGAGAGCTGGATCTCGGTCGCCTGCTCACAGTAGCGCGACAGGCCCTGCAGCGAGTCCTCGACGATCTTGCGGAAATTGCGGCCGACGTCGCCGGTCCAGCAGATCTCCAGCAGGCGGCGGCGCGCGTCGAACACCACACCGGGCTCGTCGCGGTGCACGCTCTTGGCTTCGTCGACGTTCTCGACGTCCAGATAGTCGAGCCAGGGCTGCAGCGCGGCCTCGATCTGGGTGAGCGTCACCCCTGCCCGCAGCTGGATGTTGCCGTGTACGTGGACTTCGACTCGCATGGGATGTGTCCTCCCTTGAAGCGCGTGCTCGCTGGTTTGGAGAGTTGCATTCCGCGCCAAACCCGCGGCGCGCAGCCGCTCTTGCCGCATAGTCTACCCGTACCGGCTGCTCGCGGTAAGCAAGCGCTCCCGAAGGCTCAGTACGCCGAGCTCAGGTCCCGGCGCTGTCGCTGCTGGGATACGGCCTCGCAGTACCGGCCGCCGGCTACGGGCTTCCCTAGCTACTGCACGGTAAACTTCAACTCCTTCAGTACCTGATCGCTGCTGTCGGTCACGGTCACGGTCCAGTCGCCGGCCTTCCAGGCGGTCTTGCTGGACCAGGTCCGCCACGGGCTGCCGCCCACCTTCAGCGTAACGGTATCCGTGCTGTCGCCGACCTTCCAGTTGACTTTCACCGTATCGGAACCGGTTCCTGTGAGCTTCAGCAACAAAAAGACCTTGTCATTGACGGCGAAGGTCGAGGCCTCTTCGGTGATGGCACGGTCCTGCACGTTCTTGCCGAGCTTGGCATCGACCACCTGCAGCCCCTGTGCCAACGCACAGATCGGGAAACATGCAGCTATGGCGATAGCGAGGAGCCAACGGAGCTTTTTCATGCGCACCTCCTTTCGATTTGAGTATGACGGGTGGGTAGCGCTCTCAGGGCGATGAGAGCCGGGTCTGGGCCCGGCTCGCACGCGCGCAGCATACAACATGCACAGAGCAAACGGGCGGCCACGGGTGGTCCACCTCTCACCTCACGTCGGAGGGCGAGAACGCGGGCGTGCCCGCGTCCACTTGTGTCGCGTCTTCGCGGTCCTGCTCGAATAGCCCCTCCAGCTCGCGTGCAGCCTCGAGTGCGGACTGGCGCAGCTGCTGCTCATCGTGATAAACGGCGTGCTGGCGCGCGAGCGTGCGTTCGTCATGCGCCGTGAAGCGCGCCACAGTGAGCTGTGCTTGCCATTCCGACATGCCCAGGGCCTTGAGCACCTGCTCGCTCAAGTGGAGCGAGGAGCGATAAGTCTCGCGCTCGATC
>DASPUW010000403.1:0-7201 GCA_035622675.1 Burkholderiales bacterium
GCAGCTCGACGCGCTCAGAGAGTACGTAGTGGGACGAGGAATGGAGGTGCTCGCCAGTCCCACTCCCGTCTTCGCGGATGGGGCGTTCGCTGTGCGCGATCCTGACGGGCGCCTGGTCGTGTTTGGACTCCCGTGCTCGGACCTCGCCGACGCCCTGCCCCCAACGGACTTGCCCGCAGCCCAGCTCCCCGGCCGTTTGCAGCATGTGGTGGTGGCTTCCAGAGATCTGGCCCCGATGCTTCACTTCTACGAGGATGATCTGGGCTTCGTCGTGTCGGACTACGTCGTCGAAGACGGCGGCGAGCCCACCGCCGGCTTCTTCCGCTCGGACCCGGAGCATCACAGCTTTGGGGTATTCCGTTCTCCCGAGACGCGGCCCGACCATCACGCCTATGAGACCACCTGCTGGAATGACATTCGAGACTGGGCCGATCATATGGCTTCGCTGCGCATCAAGCTGTGGTGGGGGCCGGGACGGCACGGTCCGGGCAACAACCTGTTCTTCATGATCGAGGACCCGCAGGGCTACCTGATCGAGCTTTCCGCCGAGCTCGAGATCATGCCGGACGAGGTGACAAAGCGGCTGTGGCAGCACGAGGAACGCACGCTCAACCTGTGGGGCTCTGCCTTCATGCGAAGCTGAGCTTGAACGTATGAGCCATCCTCTGCGGTGTCGATGCGGGACTTTGACTGGCCTGATTAGCCAGCCCCAGAGGGCGAGCCGAGGTGTGTGCTACTGCAAGGACTGTCAGGCTTTTGCGCGTTACCTTGGCAAGGCAAACACCGTCCTGGACGTGCTCGGAGGCACAGACATCGTCGCGACCGTGCCGAAGTACGTGAGCTTCAACGGCGGCATCGCATCGCTTGCATGTCTGTCCCTCACCGATCGGGGCCTCCTCCGCTGGTACGCGAGCTGCTGCAACACACCGATCGGGAACACGATGCGGGACTTTCGTGTGCCATACGTCGGCCTGGTCCACGCTTGCCTGGGCACACCCGCCGATATCGAGGCGTCGTTCGGCCCGGTGCGGCTGCGCGTCAACACCCGGAGCGCAAAGGGGCGGCCGAAGTCGATGCCTCTCAGCACAGCGAGAGCTCTGCTCCGGTTCGCTCCGACTGTGCTTCTCGCTCGTCTGAATGGCAGTTACAAGACAACACCTTTCTTCACTGCGGACGGCACCCCGGTCGCGCAGCGCACGGTGCTGATGAGCGCGGAACTGGAGGCAGTCAGGACTCCCTGAGATGTCTGTGCCCCGGGTACACGGGCTGGATCTTGGGCGACGCTAGCGGGTCCGTGCCCACCTTGCCAGACGCGCGTCAAAGCTGTGAAATAGCCTTGCAGCGCAGGGAGGAAGATGCGCTCGGGCTCAGCGCACCGTTCTGCCCTTGAGCAGAGCCCAAAACCAATAACAGGAGCTGGTCATGGGGTACCGCAGCGCATTGAACGCTCTTCTGGGAGGCAGCCTGGTGCTCATCGTCGGGCAGGTGAGCGGCGACAGCATGCAGCCGAAGGTCGCGGTGGACGATTCGTCGTTCAAGTGCATCACGGAGATGACGTCGGTGCGGCATTTCTACGTCGATAATCTGCTGGGCAACGTGTCTGAGACCGTCGCGGTTGCCGAGGCAGGAAAAGGGGACTACCCCGAAGGATCGGTGCTGCAGCTCATCCCGAACGAGGTCATGATCAAGCAGCAAAAGGGCTTTAATCCGGTCACGCGCGACTGGGAATTCTTCTACATCGACGTGTCGCCGGAGGGCTCGAAGATCTTCCGGCGCGGCTTCACCGAGGTCAACAACCGCCTCGGGTTGAACTGCTTCACGTGCCATGTCCAAGCACGGCCTGAATACGACCTCGTATGTGAGCAAGACCACGGCTGTGCTCCCATTCCGGTGACCCGCGCGATGTTCGGCGCGCTGCAGCGGACCGACCCTCGCTGCAAGAACCGGGGTCCGGTGAGCGCTGAAGATCAGGAGGCGCTCAGGCGGCTGGGTGAGATCGTGAAGGCCCTCACAAGCAAGACGAATTGATGGCGTCGGACTCAGTGCGCCGGTTCGGTACGATGCGGCTTCCGGCAGCGAGAACTTCGGTTGCACCGGATGGATCGGACGTTCGCGTCCTGCTCGGCTTGAAGGGCGGCGGAATGGCGCATTTCGAGCTGGCCGCGGGCGAAACCTCGACCGCGGTCACTCATCGCAGCGTCGAGGAGATCTGGATGTTCGTCTCGGGGCGCGGAGAGATGTGGCGCAAGCAGGGCGCGCAACAGGAGATCGTGACGGTGGAACCGGGCGTTTGCATCACGATTCCACTAGGCACGCACTTCCAGTTCCGCTCGTTCGGACCGCAGGCGCTGGGGGCCGTCGCGGTTACCATGCCGCCTTGGCCGGGGGAGGAGGAGGCGAAAGTCGTGCGCGGCAAATGGGAGCCCAGCGTCAGGTCAGTGCTTGCCGAGGGCTCCGACGGCGCGGAGCGCACCGAGGCGCCCAATGGCTGACAAGCACAAGAGTCAACCCAAGCCCGCCGGCGAGCAGCAGCCTCGCGTTCTCCCGGAAGGCTATCGACAGGGAATTATTACCGCCATCACGGTCCTGCTCGGCTTCTCGCTCGCGTTCTTCAAGTTCTGGGGATTTGAGGCACCGGGAGAATGGACCGCGCGGTCGATCATCGCTGCGGCAACGCTGGTGGTCGCCGTCATGCTGCAGATCGTCGCCCTGGTTCGCTCGCTTCGCCTCGAAGACAACACGCCCGGAGAGTATCGAAAGACGGTGGTGTGGTTCTGCGCGTCAGCGGTGGTGTTGCTGGTTGGTCTGTCGATCGCCGTGGTCGCTTTTTCCGTGGCCCACGAAGCGAAGTAGAAGGAGGATCGAATGCACAACGCTCTCGAGTCCAGGAACTTGCAGGTTGTTCGGCGCTACTTCGACGGCTGCAGCTCGGGAGACTTGGAGGTATTGCTCGGAACGCTCGCGCCCGACGTCGTCCATTATTTTCTCCCGCGGCAGTTCCCTCCAATCCGGGGCGCCGAGCATCTGGCCCGGCACTGGCGAAAATTCAAGCAGGCGCTTAACCCAGTTTGGGCCATTGACCGGATCGTCGCCCAAGAGCATGAGGTTGTAAGCGAATGGAGCTGTATCTGGACGCCGCGGAACACGTCTCACCGCATCATGATGCGAGGGAGCGAGTGGTACGTTCTGCGCGATGAGCGCATTTCCGAGATTCGCGCCTACCTCACGCACGACGATTCCAGCGACACCGAGCTCAGCGGATTTCCTTATGCGGAGCGAGGATATCTCACGCACGAGGGATAGCTCTCCCACACCACCCCGCCCACTGCGTGGGCACCCCTCCTCGGAGAGGAGGGGAGAGAATTCTTTTTCTCCCCTCCTTTCAACGAAAGGAGGGGTGGCACCGAAGGTGACGGGGTGGTTTCATCGAGGGGTGGCGCGAAGCAACGGGGTGGTTTGAGTCGTGGAAGAATCCACCAGGTCGACTAGCAGCACCAGCGAGCGCAACGCGTTCTACGCTGAGCTCAAAGCTCTGAAGGATCACTTCCAAGCGACGCCACCCGAGCTGGAAGTGACGGTCCGCGATCCGGTCCTCGGCGTCGAGGGCTACGTCGTGGTCTGGAACACCGCCATCAGCGCCGGCGGACCGCTCGCAGGATGCGGAAAGGGCGGCACGCGGATCACACCGCAGGTCACGCTGGACGAAGTCAGGATGCTCGCCCGGACCATGGCGCTCAAGAACGCCGCCGCCGGACTTCCGTTGGGCGGCGCAAAATCCGGGTTGAGGCTCGACCCGGCCGCTGCGGGCTTTGAGAAGCAGTACCGCCGCTTCGTCCGGCTCTGCGCGCCGTTGCTGCACGAGAACGGCGGTCCGTTCGGCGGCTTCGGATTCGACATCGGCGCGCGCCCCGAGCACGCGCTGTGGGCATGCGACGAGCTCAGGTCGACTCGTAGCTTCACGGGCAAACCGCTGCAGCTGGGCGGCACCGACTACGACCGCGAAGGGATCGCTGGTCTCGGCGTTGCGGTGGCGGGCCGTACGCTGCTGGAGGTGCACGGCGAGACCGCAGCCAGCGCATCTTTCGGCGTCCAAGGCGTGGGCGCGATGGGCGCCGCCGTGCTGCGCCATTTCAGCGAGACGGGCGCCCGTCTGTCCGCACTTGGTGATCCGAGATACGGCGGGACGTGGATGTTCGAGGCGCCGCCGTCCGCGGACCTGCGCTCAGCGCTCGGCGCGCAGGAGATCGAGAAAGCCAGCGCGCTGCTGGCCGCCCAGGCGAAGAAGATTTCCGGCGATTCCGCCGATGTCCTGTATTGCCCGGTCGACATCCTGTTTCCATGCGCGGTGCAGAACGCGATCGCCGCGGACAACGTCGAGCGCGTCCGTGCGAGGTACATCTGCGAAGGCGCGAATGCCCCTGTGACCGAGGAAGCGCGGGCCCATTTCCATCGGAGCGGCATTCCAGTCGTGCCCGATTTCATCGCCAACCCGGGAGGAGTGATCGCGGCTTTCGTGGAGCTCACCTCGGACAGCGCGAACAAAGCCGAGCAGGCCAAGGCCCTCGCGCGCGAGAAGATTTCCGCCAACGTGCGCCGGCTGTTCGAACTCGCGCAGCGCTACGGAGCTGACCCGCAGGACGCGGGCATGTACATGGCGTTGAGCAGGATCAGAGGCTGACTGCTTGCAAACCACCCCGTCGCTTCGCGCCCAGGCCGTGGTCTATTCGTCCGATCTGGTCCGTGAGTTCGAGTGCTGTCTTAGAACGTGGCCTGTGCCTGGAGGCGCTTCTGCGGGGTCGCATCCCAGAGGGAGCCCTGCTCCTCCCTCCGAAGCGCCTACCCCTTCCTTGAAAAGGAGGGGAGAAAAAGAATTCTCTCCCCTCCTCTCCGAGGAGGGGTGCCTGCGCAGCAGGCGGGGTGGTGAGTCTCAAGCGCGCAGCGCATCCAGCGCCTTCCAGTCGAAGGCAAGCCCGTGCCCAGGGCGATCGGTCGCGATAGCAAACCCGTCGCGGATCTCGAGCGTCTGTGCGAGAAAGCGATCGAGGCCGAAACCGTGCGCCTCGAGGTAAGAGCGGTTGGGCACCGCCGCTAGACAGTGCACGGTGATGTCGTGCGCGCCGTGCGAAGTGACTGGCAGGTTGAACGCCTCGGCCAGATGCGCAACCTTCATCCACACGGTGACGCCGCCGCAATTCGTGACGTCCGGCTCCGGAAACGTCACGGCCCGCGCCCGGATATAAGCCGCGAACTCGTGCAGCGAGTGCAGGTTCTCACCGGCTGCGACCGGCAGCCCGCCTTCGCGCACGATGCGCTCGTGGCCTTCGACGTCGTCGGGGATGGTCGGCTCCTCGAGCCAGTAGACGTCGAGCTCGCGCAGCCCGCGCGCCGCGCGCACCGCCTCGTCCACGCTCCAGCGCATGTTGGCGTCCACCATGAGGGGAAAATCGGCGCCCAGCATGTCGCGCATGGCCCGCACCCGCGCCAGGTCCTCGCTCAGCTTGGCGCGCCCCACCTTCATCTTGATGGCGCGAAAGCCGCGCTCGAGGTTCTGGCGGGTCTGTTCGAGCAGCTGCTCGAGGGGAAACTGCAGGTCGATGCCACCTGCGTAGCACGGCACCAACGGGTCGTTGCCGCCGAGCAGCCGCCACAAGGGTTCGCCGCGCCGGCGCGCCTTGAGATCCCACAGCGCGATGTCCACCGCCGAGATGGCGAAGCTGGCACTGCCGCCGCGCCCGCCGTAGTGCAGGCGCCACCACATGCGCTGCCACAGCGCCTCGATGAGATCGGCCTGCTGACCGAGCAGAACTGGCGCGAGGTCGCGCTGGATCTGCGAGTGCACCGCCGCGCCGTTCGCACCGACCGTGTACGTGTACCCCATCCCTTCCCCGCCATCGGTGTCGAACACGCGCGCCGTGATGAGCTCGAAATGGGTCATTGCGCCGTGCGTGCTGTCGGACAGCGTCACGGGTAACGGAATGCGGTAAAGCGCACTCTCAATCCGCGCAATCTTGCTGCTCATCGGTCTGGTCTCCTGATTGGATGGCGTCTCGACACAGGATCGCCCGTGCTCGAGGCGAAGATCGCCGTAGAATACCCAAATGCGCCTCGACCTGAACGGCCGGTCGGTTTACGCCTACACCGGGACCAAGCCCATCGTGCCGGGCCAGCCCAGCGTGATGTTCATTCACGGCGCAGCCAACGACCACAGCGTGTGGGCCCTGCAGTCCCGCTACTTCGCCTATCACGGTTTCAACGTGCTGGCGGTGGATCTGCCGGGCCACGGCAGATCGGCCGGGCCGGCTTCATCCAGCGTCGAGGAGATGGCGGCGTGGGCCCTGCGCGTGCTCGATGCCGCCGGCAACGAAAAAGCGGCGCTCGTCGGGCACAGCATGGGATCGTTGATTGCGCTGGAGGCGGCAGCGAGCGCGCCGAGCCGGGTGCAGAAGCTGGTTCTCGTCGCTACCGCCTTTCCGATGAAGGTTTCCGATGCTCTGCTGGACAGCGCGAGGGCGCACGACCACACCGCACTCGAGATGATCAACGTCTGGAGCCATAGCGCGGCCGGACAAACGGGTGGAAACCGTGTCCCCGGCCAGTGGATCATGGGCGGGAGCATGCGCTTGCTGGAGCGCACGACCGAGCCGCTCTACGGCGACTTCAACGCGTGCAATCAATATACGGGCGGGGCCGCCAGCGCTGCCAAGGTTACTTGCCCGACACTGATCATCTCGGGAGCCCGCGACCTCATGGCACCGCCGCGCAATGCGAGGTCAATCGCGGACAAGCTGGCCCACGCACGACAGGTCACGATTGCGGGCGCCGGCCACGACCTGATGGTCGAGCGGCCGGACGCCGTGCTGGATGCGTTGATCGCGTTCCTCAAGGAATGAAGTTCGTCACCTTCTCTGCCTGCTCGAGCAGCTTCTCGGCACTGCTTACCTCGAACTTCCCGCCTTCTTCAACGTTGAGCGCCTTGACGACACCATTGTCGACCAGCATCGAATAGCGGGTCGAGCGCACTCCAAGGCCGCGGGCGACCAGATCCAGCTCGAGCCCCAGGGCTTTGGTGTACAGGCCGCTGCCGTCGGCCATCATCCGCACCTTGCCTTTGGCCCCCTGCTCCCGGCCCCACGCGCCCATGACGAACGCGTCGTTCACCGAGATGCACCAGATCTCGTCGATCTTGCGCGACTTGAAGTCC
>DASPUW010000404.1:0-15251 GCA_035622675.1 Burkholderiales bacterium
GTAGGCGGTGCCCACGCCCATCGCGTAGGCGGCGATCGCCATGCCTTCGATCACGATGTGCGGGTTGTAGCGCAGGATGTCGCGGTCCTTGAAGGTGCCGGGCTCACCTTCGTCCGAGTTGCACACCAGATATTTTTCCCCGGCGAAGTTGCGCGGCATGAAGCTCCATTTCAGCCCGGTGGGGAAGCCTGCACCGCCGCGCCCGCGCAGCCCTGATCTCTTCATCTCGGCGATGACTGCGTCGGGCGTAATCTTCTCGCTCAAGATCTTCTTGAGGGCCTGATAGCCCCCGCGCGCTTCGTAGTCGCTCAGCCGCCAGTTGAATCCGTTCAGACCCTTGAGGATGATCGCGTCCGGGCCGTAGAGGTCGGGCGCGAAGGGAGGATGCGAAGTCTTCACTGCGATAACTCTGCGATGAGCCGATCGAGCTTCTCGGCGCTCATCTCGATCAGCATACGTTTGTTGTTGTGCAGGATCACCGGCGCGTCGCCGCAGGCGCCGAAGCATTCGCCTTGCTTGAGCGTGAACCGGCGGTCGGCTGTCGTCTCATTCCAGTCGATGCCGAGCTTGCTCTTGAGATGCGCGGCGGCATCGGTGGCGCCGGCCAGCGCGCACGGCAGGTTGGTGCAGATGCACAGCTTGTGCTTGCCCACCGGCTCCAGGTCGTACATGGTGTAGAAGCTCGCGACCTCGTACACCGCGACCGGTGCCATGCCGAGGTACTCCGCCACGAAGTCCAGCGTCTCGCTCGACAGGTAGCCGCGCTCCTCCTGGGCGATGGTAAGCGCCGCCATTACCGCCGACCGCCTCTGGCCGGTCGGGTACCGGGTGATGGCCGCGTCGATGCGACTCAGCGCATCGGGGCTAAGCATGGGATGCGCTCACCGATCCACCTCGCCGAAGACGATGTCCTGCGTTCCGATCACGGCCACGACATCGGCGATCATGTGCCCGCGCGCCATCTCGTCCAGCCCGGCTAGGTGGGCGAATCCGGGCGCTCGGATCTTCAGCCGGTAAGGCTTGTTGGCGCCGTCCGAAATGAGGTAGATGCCGAACTCGCCCTTCGGAGCCTCCACCGCCGCGTAGGTCTCGCCCTCGGGCACGTGCATGCCTTCGGTGAACAGCTTGAAGTGGTGGATCAGCTCTTCCATGTTGGCTTTCATGTCGACGCGGGGCGGCGGCGCCACTTTATGGTTCTCCGTGATCACCGGACCGGGGTTGCGCCGCAGCCAGTCGATGCACTGCTTGACGATGCGGTTGCTCTGGCGCATCTCTTCGACCCGCACCAGGTAGCGGTCGTAGCAGTCGCCGTTGACGCCCACCGGGATGTCGAAATCCATGCGGTCATAGACCTCGTAAGGCTGCTTCTTGCGCAGATCCCACTCGACCCCCGATCCGCGCAGCATGGGTCCGGTGAAGCCGAGCGCCTTGGCGCGCTCGGGTGAAACCACACCCACGCCTACCGTGCGCTGCTTCCAGATGCGGTTGTCGGTCAGCAGAGTCTCATATTCGTCCACCAGCCTGGGAAACCGACCGGCGAACTCTTCGACGAAGTCGAGCAGGCTGCCAGAGCGGTTTGCGTTGAGGCGCTTAACCGCGTCTCGGCTGCGAAACGGCGAGGGCTCGTACTGTGGCATGCGCTCGGGCAGATCGCGATAGACGCCGCCGGGCCTGTAATAAGCAGCGTGCAGGCGCGCCCCCGACACCGCCTCGTAGCAGTCCATCAGGTCCTCGCGCTCCCGGAAGCAATAGAGGAACACGGTCATCGCGCCGATGTCGAGGCCATGTGCGCCGAGCCACAGCAGATGGTTCAGGATGCGCGTGATCTCGTCGAACATCACCCGGATGTACTGGGCGCGCAGCGGTACTTCGATGCCGAGCAGCCGCTCGATCGCGAGGCAGTAGGCGTGCTCGTTGCACATCATCGACACGTAGTCGAGACGGTCCATGTACGGCACCGACTGCAGGAAGGTCTTGTGCTCCGCCAGCTTTTCCGTTGCGCGGTGGAGCAGGCCGATGTGCGGATCGGCGCGCTGGATCACCTCGCCGTCGAGCTCCAGCACGAGGCGCAGCACGCCGTGCGCCGCTGGGTGCTGCGGCCCGAAGTTCATCGTGTAGTTACGTATCTCAGCCATTTACATCAAAGCAAACACCCCGTTTACCACGAAGGACACGAAGGAATACAAGTCCGGCAAGTCGGAGTCCCGAATGCCTCGAAAGCTGCCGCATTCCACGAGGTTCTCTGTTTCTTGTTCGTTCTTCGTGTTCCTTCGTGTCCTTCGTGGTCAATGCGCTTGCAGCTTTGTCTTAATGCTTCTTCTCCGTATCAGCGTAATTTTCCTCACGCACCACACGCGGCACGATCTCGCGCGGCTCGATGCTGACCGGTTGATAAATGACGCGCTGCTGGTCCGGGTCGTAGCGCATCTCAACGTAGCCGGACAGAGGAAAATCCTTGCGGAACGGGTGCCCGACAAAGCCGTAATCGGTCAGGATGCGCCGCAGGTCCGGGTGCCCGCTGAACACTATGCCGAGCAGATCGAAGGCCTCCCGCTCGTACCAGTTGGCCGACGGCCACAGCTCGGTGACGGAGTCCACCACCGGCACTTCGTCATCCGCGGCGAACACGCGCAGCCGCAACCGCCGGTTGTGCGTCAGAGACAACAAGTGGTACACGACGGCAAAGCGGCGGCCGGTGGTGCGTGCCCCGTCCTTGTAATTCAGGTAGTCCACGCCACACAGGTCGACGAGCTGCTCGAAGCTGAGCTCCGGCGTGTCGCGCAGGATGCGCCCGACGGCGAGCAGGTGGATCGGCTCGATCTCGGCGCTGAGCTCGTTGCCCCGACGCACCACGCTCACCGGGCGCGCGCCCAGATGCTGCTCAAGCTGGCGGTGGAGCTCGTCGATGCGCGTGGACATGCTCGGCGGCTCGCGTTCTAGCGGGCGATCGTGTTGGTGCGGCGGATCTTGTTCTGCAACTGGATGATGCCATACAGCAACGCTTCCGACGTCGGCGGGCAGCCGGGCACGTAGATGTCGACCGGAACGATCCGGTCGCACCCGCGCACGACCGCGTACGAATAATGGTAATAGCCGCCGCCGTTAGCGCACGAGCCCATCGAGATCACCCAGCGCGGTTCGGCCATCTGGTCATAGACCTTGCGCAGTGCCGGCGCCATCTTGTTGCACAGCGTGCCGGCAACGATCATGACGTCTGATTGTCGTGGGCTAGGGCGGAACACGACGCCGAAGCGGTCCAGGTCGTAGCGCGCGGCCCCGGCATGCATCATCTCCACCGCGCAGCACGCCAGGCCGAAGGTCATCGGCCAAAGCGAGCCGGTGCGAGTCCAGTTGATGAGGTTATCGAGCGTGGTAGTGACGAAGCCCCGCTCGGCAATACCCTCGATGCTCATGTGCCGCCTCTCGTCCCGCCCATCTCGCGCAACACCCCCCTCCTGACGAGACCGGCTTGGGGCAGCAAAGGTTTCACTCCCACTCGAGCGCGCCCTTGTTCCATTCGTAGATGAAACCGACCACCAGGATGCCAAGGAATATCAGCATGGACCAGAAGCCGAACCAGCCGATTTCGCGCAGCACGACGCCCCACGGAAACAGGAAGGCGATTTCGAGATCGAACAAAATGAACAGGATCGCGACGAGGTAGTAGCGGACGTCGAACTTCATGCGCGCGTCCTCGAACGCCTCGAAGCCGCACTCGTAGGGCGAGAGCTTTTCCGCATCGGGACGGTGCACGCCCAGCGCGCGGCTCGCGCCGCCGCCGATCAGCGGCAGCGCCACGCCGATCGCAAGGGCGACGCAGATGAACATCAGGATCGGAAAGTACTGTTGCAGCATGTGCCTTTCAGGGCCGATCCCGTTTGAGAGAAAGGCCGCTGTCCGAATTCCGCGAGAGCGGTGCAAAAGCGCAACGCCCGCTGTCAGAGCCCCTCCACATCGCCGCTGCGCGAGCGCGCCTTGATCTCAGTCGCGCCAGACGAAGCCCCGCACTCAAGCCAAGGCCCCGCATTCCAGCAAGCCCCTGGTGCCGATGGTGAGACTCGAACTCACACGGCTTTCGCCACCGCCCCCTCAAGACGGCGTGTCTACCAATTTCACCACATCGGCCTGGCTCTCGCCGGTCGGGGTGCGCCAGTCGAAGACCCCGGCGACGCCGGCCCGCTTTACTTCGGAATGTCCTTGGCCTTCGAATCCCCGGTCGCTGGTGCGGGTTCAGGCGCCTTCGCCGGGACCGCGGGAGCTTCGCTGGCTGGCCGCTCGGCCGCTGCCGGTGTGTCCATCACGCTGGCCGCCTGCGGCTTGTGACTGATCAGGTAGGTGAGACCCATGCTGGTCAGAAAGAACACGGCAGCCAGCACTGCCGTGCTGCGGCTGAGAAAGTTAGCCGAGCCCGACGCGCCGAACAGGCTACCCGACGCACCGCTGCCGAACGCTGCACCCATGTCTGCGCCCTTGCCGTGCTGCAGGAGCACGAAGCCGATGACCCCGGCCGCAGCCAGCACGTGCACCACCAGAATCAGACCCTCGATCATCTTTCCCTCAGTGTGCGGCCGCGCGGCAAATCGCGACAAACTCGGTCGCAACCAGCGATGCGCCACCGATCAGGCCGCCGTCGATATCGGGCATGCTGAAGAGCTGTGCCGCGTTGGACGCTTTGACGCTGCCTCCGTACAGGATTCGTAAACCCTGAGCCACCTCCGTCGCCTCATCCGCCACCCGGCCGCGAATGTGAGCGTGCACCGCCTGCGCCTGCTCGGGGCTCGCCGTCTTGCCGGTACCGATCGCCCACACCGGCTCGTAGGCCACCACTCCGGAAGCGAGTCCAGCCACCCCGACGCGCGTCATTACCGCGGCCAGCTGGGCGTCCACCACCGCCTCGGTTTCGTCGGCCTCGCGCTGCGCAAGGGTCTCGCCAACGCACAGAATGGGCGTGAGGCCCACCGCCAGCGCTGCCTTATATTTCAGCGCTACCGTCGTACTGTCCTCGCCATAGAGGGTGCGCCGCTCGGAGTGCCCTACGATCACATAGGCGCATTCGAAGTCGCGCAGCATCGCGCCGGACACCTCTCCCGTGTACGCTCCCGAGCCGTGCTGGCTCAGGTTCTGCGCGCCCCACGCGACGGGGGTGCCGCGTAGCGTGCTCCGCGCCTGTTCCAGATAGGGGAACGGTACGCAGACCGCAGGCTGCATCTGAGTGAGCTTCCCGCAGCCCTCTGCGACCTCGACCAGCAGCTTCGCGTTGTCTGAAAGAGCGCCGTGCATCTTCCAGTTGCCCGCGACCAGCTTTGCTCGCATCCTTGGAACCGACCGAGCCGTCGTCTGAAGTCAGACGAACCGATACCCGGCAACCCAGCGTAAAAACCTGCGAATGTTACTCTGGCCGGGAGGGCGGGTCAATTTGCCCCTCCGCTCGCAGCGCGAGCAAAACAGCGCACAGACTCAGCCAAAGCGCCCGGTGATGTAGTCTTCCGTGGCCTGGTTCTTGGGCTTGATGAAGATCGTGTCGGTCGTGTCGAACTCGATCAGCTCGCCAAGGTACATGTAGGCCGTGTAGTCCGAAACGCGCGCGGCCTGCTGCATGTTGTGGGTCACGATGACGATGGTGTAGTCCTGCGTGAGCTCCGACACCAGCTCCTCGATCTTGGCGGTCGATATGGGGTCGAGCGCGGAGGTTGGCTCGTCGAGCAGCAGCACCTCGGGCTTGACCGCGATGCCGCGCGCGATGCACAAGCGCTGCTGCTGGCCGCCCGACAGGCTGAGCCCGCTCTGGTTCAGCTTGTCCTTCACCTCCTCCCACAGCGCCGCCTTGCGCAGCGCCCACTCCACGCGTTCATCCATGTGCGCCTTCGGCAGGTGCTCGTATAAGCGCACGCCGAACGCGATGTTGTCGTAGATCGACATCGGAAACGGGGTGGGCTTCTGGAACACCATCCCGATCTTCGCGCGGAGCAGGTTGAGATCCTGTTTGGGCTTCAGGATGTTGTCGCCGTTGAACAAGATCTCGCCCTCCGCGCGCTGGCGCGGATACAAGTCGTACATGCGGTTCAGCGTGCGCAGCAAAGTCGATTTGCCGCAACCAGAGGGGCCGATGAACGCCGTCACCTCCTTCTCCGGCACATCCATGCTGATGTTCTTGAGCCCCTGGAAATCGCCATAGAAGAAATTGAGATTGCGAATGCGGAGCTTGGGCGCCGTCGTGATCTCCTTGCGCTTCGACTCCAGCCCAGCTGTCGTTTCCATGTTCATTTTGGTCGTAGTGTTCAGTGACGCCTCACGTGGATACCTTTTGCCGCGTGAGCACGCGTGCGACGACAGACAACACCAGTACGCTGAAGGTGATCAGCAGGGCCCCGACCCACGCCAAGCGTTTCCAATCCTCGTACGGGCTCATCGCGAACTGGAAGATGACCACCGGCAGGTTGGCAAGCGGCGCGTTCAGATCGCTGCTCCAGAACTGGTTGTTGAGCGCGGTGAACAGCAGCGGCGCGGTCTCGCCGCTGATGCGCGCCACCGAAAGCAGGATCCCGGTCAGCACCCCAGCGCGTGCAGCCCTCAGTGTGACTGAGACAATGATTTTCCAGCGCGGAGCACCCAGCGCCGCGGCCGCCTCCCGCAGGCTGTTGGGCACCAGCGAGAGCATGTTGTCGGTCGCCCGCACGATGACCGGGATGGCGATGAGCGCAAGCGTGAACGCGCCGGCCCAGCCGGAGAAATGCCCCACGTGCGCCACATAGACGGCGTACACAAACAGTCCAAGGATGATGGACGGGGCCGACAGCAGAATGTCGTTGACGAAACGCGTCACCGGTGCAAGCCAGCTGCGCTGACCGTACTCCGCCAGGTAGATGCCGGCGAGGACGCCGGTTGGAGTCGCTATGAACGTGCCGACCGCGACCATCAGCAGGCTGCCGTATATGGCGTTGAGCAGGCCGCCGTCGTTGCCGGGGGGCGGCGTCATCTGCATGAAGACCTTCGGGCTCAGGGCGCCCACCCCCATGAAAAGGAGCGTGCCCAGGATCCAGACCAGGGCACCCAGCCCGATCACCATCGCAACCATCGACAGGGCGAGACCGACCTGATTCACCAACAGACGCTTCTGGTACCGGGCCATGCGCAGTCTCTGTTAAGCCGTTCAGGTGCGCTCGCCTTCACGCCGGGCGACCCGCAGGAGCAGCAGCTTCGCAGCCGCCAACACGATCAAAGTGATCACGAACAGCAGCAGGCCGAGGGCGAACAGTGCGCTCGTGTGGCCCTCGGTGCGGGCCTCGGCGAACTCGTTGGCGAGGCTCGAGGCGATGCTGTTGCCGGGGCTAAACAGGGACAGGCTCAGGTCGTAGGCATTGCCGATCACGAAGGTGACCGCCATGGTTTCCCCCAGCGCGCGTCCCAGGCCCAGCATGATCCCCCCCACCACTCCGGCCTTGGTGTAGGGCAGCACCACGTGCCACACCACTTCCCAGGTCGTCGAGCCGAGCGCGTAGGCCGACTCCTTGAGAATCGAGGGGACGATTTCGAACACGTCGCGCATCACGGCCGCGATGAAAGGGATGACCATGAGCGCGAGAATGATGCCCGCGGTGAGAATCCCGATCCCCATCGGCGGCCCCTGGAATAGCGTCCCGATCAGCGGGACGCGACCGAGCGTCGCCTGCAGGAGAGGCTGCACGTGATCCGCGAACAGCGGCGCGAACACGAACAATCCCCACATCCCGTAGATGATGCTCGGCACCGCGGCCAGCAGCTCGATCACGATGCCGAGGGGAGTGCGCAGCGCGGTGGGGCAGAGTTCTGTGAGGAACAGGGCGATGCCAAAGCTGAGCGGAATGGCAATGAGCAGGGCCACCGCCGAGGTCGCCAGCGTGCCGAAGATCGGAACGAACCCGCCGAACTGCTCCGTAACCGGGTTCCACTCCGTGTCGACGATGAACCGCAGTCCAAACTTCAGGAACGCCGGCGCGGCGCCCATCGCCAGCGAGACGATGATCGCTGCCAGCAGGGTCAGCACCAGCACGGCAAACAGCTGCGTGGTCCGCCGGAACAGAGCGTCCTGCCACGCCTGCTTATTGGTGTTGTTGCGGGCGGTCGGCTCTTCCGTCGTCACTGTGAGCGCATCGCTGATCGAAGGCGGACTCAAATTTACTCCGGTTCCAGCCAAACTGAAAACACAACGCCGCCGTACCACGTCGGCCGGCGGCGGTACCCGGAACGCTCGCCGGGCTTACAGCTTCATCGGTTCCAGACCAGCTCGCCGCCGGCCGTCTTGATCTGCGCGCGCCACGCGCCTTCGATCAACTTCACCACGCTGGCTGGCATGGCGACGTAATCGAGCTCGGTCGCCATGCTCCCGCCGTTCTTGAACGCCCAATCGAAGAAGGAGAGCACGGCTGCGGTTTTCGCCGGATCGGTCGGAACCGTATGCAGCAGAATGAAGCTGGCGCCGGTCATGGGCCAGCTCTTGGCTCCAGGCTGATCCGTCAATACCTCGTAAAAGCCCGGGGCCTTGTCCCAGCGGGCGTTGGCTGCGGCCGCAGCGAAGCTGTCATCGTCGGGCTGCACAAACTGGCCGGCGCGGTTCTGCATCTGGGTGTGCGCCATCTTGTTCTTCTTGGCGTAGGCGTACTCGACGTACCCGATCGAGCCTTTGATGCGCTGAACGTAAGCCGAAACGCCTTCGTTGCCCTTGCCGCCTACCCCCGTCGGCCAGGATACCGCGGTGCCCTCGCCCACGCGGCTCTTCCACTCGTTGCTAACTTGCGAGAGATAGTCGGTGAATACGAAGGTGGTCCCCGACCCATCGGCCCGGCGTACGACGGTGATGGCCGACCCGGGTAGCTTCATGCCCGGGTTTAGGGCGGCTATCGCCGGGTCATCCCAGGTCTTGATGTTGCCGAGGAAAATGTCCGCCAGTACGCGCCCGTTCAAGCGCAGCTGCCCAGGCGCCATGCCCTCGAGGTTCACGACGGGCACCACGCCGCCGATGATCGCAGGAAACTGCAGCAGCCCCTCTTTGTTGAGCTCTTCCGGCGTGAGCGGCATGTCCGAGGCGCCGAAATCGACCGTCTTCGCTTTGATCTGCTTGATGCCGCCGCCCGAGCCGATCGACTGGTAGTTGAGGCCAACTCCCGTCTGTGACTTGTACGCGTCTGCCCACTTGGCGTAGATCGGGTAGGGGAAGCTCGCCCCCGCACCGGTGATGTCGGCCGAGTACCCCTGTGGCGCGAGCGCCGACCCGGCCAGCAGAAACGCTATTCCAACCAGCCTTCTGACCATGAGAATCCCCTCCGGATGATGAATGCGCAACAGCCGCGCGTGACTTGTCGCTGCGACGCGCCAAGGCAGTCTAGACCGGCTAAATGACAGATCCGTTACACGCGCAGGCAGGCTTCAGCCCGCGGAACGGCTTGTTTCCAGCGCGCGGATCGATGCAGCAACAGATTCCGCCAGGTCGCGGACCAGGCCCTCCGGCTCACCCTCGACCATGACGCGCATCACCGGCTCGGTTCCAGAGGGGCGCAGCAGCACCCGCCCCCTTCCCGCCAGCGCAGCCTCGGCCTGCCTTATGGCGGCCTGCACCTCCGGGTTTTGCCGCGGATCGGCGCTCCGACCGATACGAACATTCACCAAAACCTGCGGGTACAGCGACAGGCCGGATGCGAGCTGGTCCAGCGCTGCGTCACTCGCGCGCAGCGCGTGTAGCACCTGAAGCGCGGAAACGATGCCGTCACCGGTCGTGTGCTTGTCCAGGCACACGATGTGACCGGAGTTCTCTCCGCCCAGCTGCCAGCCAACCTCGCGCAGCTTCTCCAGCACGTAGCGGTCGCCTACCGCCGCCCGCGCGAACGGGATGTGGAGCGCCTCGAGCGCGCGCTCCAGGCCAAAATTGGTCATCAGCGTGCCGATGACCCCGCCTCGCAGCGCCCCGGTCTGCTGGCGGTGGCGCGCGATCACGAACAACAGGCGGTCGCCGTCGTACAAGCGCCCACTCTGGTCGGCCATGATCACACGATCGCCGTCGCCATCCAGAGCGATGCCCAGGTCTGCCTGGTTGCGCACCACCGCCTCGGCCAGGGCCTGTGGGTGGGTGGCCCCGCACTCGTTGTTGATGTTGAACCCGTCGGGTTGGTTGCCGATCGCAACCACGTCCGCGCCCAGCTCATGCAGTACGTGCGGGGCAATGTGGTAGCTCGCGCCATGCGCGCAGTCCACGACGATCTTGAGGCCGCGCAGATCGAGGTCGTTGGGAAAGGTGCTCTTGCAGAATTCGACGTAGCGTCCTGCCGCGTCGTTGATCCGCCGCGCTCGCCCCAGGCCGGCCGACGGCGCCGTCACGATCGGGGCTTCCAGCCTGCGTTCGATCTCCTGCTCGACGGCGTCCGGCAGCTTGTCGCCGCTGGCGGCGAAGAACTTGATGCCGTTGTCCTCGAACGGGTTGTGCGAGGCGCTGATCACGATGCCGGCCTGCAGGCGCAGGGCACGCGCCAGGTAGGCGACAGCGGGGGTGGGAAGCGGCCCGCTGAGGTAGATGTCGACGCCGGCTGCAGACAATCCGGCCTGCAGCGCCGACTCCAGCATGTAGCCGGAGATGCGCGTGTCCTTGCCGATCAGGACCGCGGGCGGGTCGCCGCCGGCGTGTGCCGCGCTGCCGGCCAGAACTTTGCCGGCCGCATAGCCCAGATGCATCACCAGCTCGGGCGTGATGGGCACCTCGCCGACCCTGCCGCGAACACCGTCGGTGCCGAAGTATTTTCTAGTCATCGAAGTCGTTTTCCACCCCGTCCACTGCGCTCAGGATGCGCAGCGCGTCGCGCGTGGCCGCCACGTCGTGCACGCGCACGATTGCGGCGCCGCGCTGCACCGCGAGCACCGCCGCCGCGACACTGGCGGCGGTCCTCCCGTCGACCGGCTGGCCGGTGATTCTACCCAAAGTGGATTTGCGCGAGAGGCCGACCAGGAGCGTGATCCCGAGGCTCGAGAGCACCGGCAGGTCGCGCAGCAACGCCAGGTTGTGGTCCGGGCGCTTGCCGAAACCGAAGCCCGGGTCGATGACCATGCGGCTGCGCGAGATGCCCCGCGCTTCGCACACCGCCACGCGCTGCACGAGGAACTCGCGCACCTCGCGCACCACGTCCACGTAGCAAGGGTCCTGCTGCATGCTCTGCGGATCGCCTTGCTTGTGCATCAGGCACACCGCGCAGTCTGAGGCCGCAACTGCTTCGAGCGCCGCTTCGGTCTGTAACGCGTCGATGTCGTTGATCATGCTGGCGCCCGCGGCCAGCGCCGCGCGCATGACCTCGGGCTTGCGCGTGTCGACCGACAGCGGCAGGTCGAGGCCGCGCAACGCGCTGAGGACCGGCAGCACGCGCTCCAGCTCCTCGGCCACGGGAATGGGCCGGGCCCCCGGGCGCGTGGACTCGCCACCGATGTCGAGGAGGTCGGCGCCCTGCTGCGCCAGCTCGCGCGCGTGAGCCGTGGCCGCGTCGAGATCAAGAAATCGGCCGCCGTCCGAGAACGAATCGGGCGTCACATTGAGAACGCCCATGATCAGGGGCCGGTTGAGCTCCAGCGTGAAGCGGCCGCAGCGCAGGCGGCCATGGGGCGAAGCGTGAGGAGAGAGGGAGAGAGGCGACGCGCTTGCCATCACCTCTCGACCCCAGGGTCTACTTGGTTTGCGATGCCGGCGTCGAGCTCGGCGCGGGTGCAGTCGGCGAAATGTCGGGCGGCGGAGGCGCCGGCGGTGCGGGCTTCGGCGGACGCGGCGGGCGGCCCGCCATGATGTCGTTGATCTGGTCCGAGTCGATCGTTTCCCACTCCAGCAGAGCCTTGGCCATCGCCTCGACCTTGTCCCGGTTGTCTTCGATCAGCTTGCGCGCCAACGCGTACTGCTGGTCGATGATGCGCCGGATCTCGGCATCCACGTTCTGCATGGTGGCCTCGGAGACGTTCTTGTGCGTGGTGATCGAGCGCCCGAGGAACACTTCCCCCTCGTCCTCTCCGTACACCATCGGCCCAAGGGCCTCCGTCATGCCCCATTCGGTGACCATGCGGCGCGCCAGATCGGTGGCCTTGCGGAAGTCGTCGCTCGCGCCGGTCGTCATCTGGCCCATGAACACCTGCTCGGCTATGCGGCCGCCGAACAGCACCGCGACACGGTTCATCAGGTACTCGCGCTCGTAGCTGTAGCGATCCTGCTCGGGCAGCTGCATCGTCACGCCGAGCGCGCGCCCGCGCGGAATGATGGTCACCTTGTGCACCGGGTCGGTCTTGGCGAGCGACTTGGCTATCACCGCGTGCCCGGATTCGTGGTAGGCGGTGTTGCGGCGCTCCTCTTCGGGCATGATCATGGAGCGGCGCTCCGCGCCCATGATGATCTTGTCCTTGGCACGCTCGAAGTCGTCCATCTCCACCAAGCGCTTGTTGCTGCGCGCGGCAAACAGCGCGGCCTCGTTCACCAGATTGGCGAGATCCGCACCGGAGAAACCCGGGCAGCCCCGCGCGATGATGTCGGCCCGCACGTCGGGCGCGACCGGCACCTTGCGCATGTGCACGTTGAGGATCTGCTCGCGCCCACGGATGTCGGGCAACGGCACCACCACCTGACGGTCGAAGCGGCCCGGGCGCATCAGCGCCGGATCGAGCACGTCGGGTCGGTTGGTGGCGGCGATCACGATCACGCCGGAGTTGCCCTCGAAGCCGTCCATCTCCACCAGCAGCTGATTGAGCGTCTGCTCGCGCTCGTCGTTGCCGCCGCCCAGCCCGGCGCCGCGTTGGCGCCCGACCGCATCGATCTCATCGATGAACACGATGCACGGCGCGTGCTTCTTGGCCTGGTCGAACATGTCGCGCACGCGCGCTGCACCAACGCCGACGAACATTTCGACGAAATCCGATCCCGAGATGCTGAAAAACGGGACTTTGGCTTCGCCCGCGATGGCCTTCGCGAGCAGCGTCTTCCCCGTGCCCGGGTTGCCGACCATCAGCACCCCGCGCGGGATGCGGCCCCCCAGCTTCTGGAATTTCCCGGGATCGCGCAGGAATTCCACCAGCTCCTTCACCTCTTCCTTGGCCTCTTCGCAGCCGGCCACGTCTGCGAACGTCACCTGATTGTTGCTCTCATCCAACATGCGCGCCCGGCTCTTGCCGAACGAGAAGGCGCCTCCGCGTCCGCCTCCCTGCATCTGGCGCATGAAGAAGATCCACACGCCGATCAGCAGCAGCATCGGGAACCAGGAGATGAACACCTGCATCAGGAAGCCCTGCTCTTCGTCGGGCTTGGCCTGGATCTGCACTCCGTTCTTCAGCAGGTCGCTCACCATCCACAGGTCGGGTGCGGGATAGGTGATGAACTTCTCGCCGGACTTCTTCTCGCCTTTGATGACTTTGCCCTCGATCACGACCTTCGAGATGTTGCCCGAGCGCACTTCGTCGATGAACTGGGAGTAGTCCATGGTTCGCTGCGTAGGCTGGCGGCCGCTGAACTGCTGGAACACGGCCATCAGCACCAGCGCGATAACCAGCCAGATGACGACGTTTTTCATCAAATTATTCAAACTTGCTCCTCGACCCGAACCGGGCCTGCGTTCCTTCCCACGGGTAATTGTATCGCCATTGCGCCCGCCACTGACCTCACGATCGGCGGATCAAGCCACGGCACAGGAGGTAGACCTCGCTGCTCCGGCTGCGTGAAGCGCCCGGCTTGCGCGACGCTACCTGGCGAAAGTGCCTGGACATCATCCCCCGCAGCTCCAGAAAGCTCGCCCCCTGAAACGTTTTGACTAGCAAGTTTCCGTCCGGTTTCAGCCACTTGACCGAGAATGTCAGAGCAAGCTCCGCAACGTACAAGGCGCGCGCCTGATCCGACACGCCGATGCCGCTGATATTGGGCGCCATGTCGGAGAGCACAAGGTCGACCGGCGCGCCTTCCAGCGTGCTCTCGACCCGCTCGACCGTCCCGAGGTCTGCCAAGTCACCCTGGACAAAGAGGACCGAGGACAAGGATTTCATTTCCAAGAGGTCCACCGCGACCACTTTTCCGCGCGGGCCGGCGAGCTGCGCGGCCACCTGCGACCATCCCCCTGGCGCGGCGCCGAGGTCGACCACTGTCATGCCCGGCGTGATCAGACGCTCGGCACGCGCGATCTCGAGCAGCTTGTACGCGGCCCGCGAGCGGTAACCTTCCCGCCGCGCGCGGCGCACGTAAGCGTCGTTCACATGCTCCTGCATCCAGGCCCTGCTGGTCTTGCTGCGGGCCACGGCTCTAGTTGGGCACGCGGATGTGCAACAGCGTCAGGACCAGGCCGAGCGCACACTCGGCGACATACAGCACGCTAGCGACACCGTGCCAGGTGGCAAAGCGATCCCGCAGCACGCCTTCCACGACCTGCGCCGCGAGCGCCTGCCGGCGTGTGGCCTCGACAATCGGGTAAACGCCGAACTGACCCACTAGGGTCAGCGCCAGCATGGCCAGCGTCACCCAGAAGAACGCCTGGCGGAAGGCGTGGCTGCCGAAGCGCGCCAGCCGGAACAGCAGCAGATAGCTCGCGCACCCGATCCCGAGC
Organism: Burkholderiales bacterium; assembly: GCA_035622675.1. GTDB lineage: Bacteria > Pseudomonadota > Gammaproteobacteria > Burkholderiales > SHXO01 > SHXO01. Next base: position 14,574 of record DASPUW010000404.1, read on the forward strand.
AGGGCAGTGTACGTGAACAGCCGCGCTGCGATGCTGCCGGCCAGCACGCGGTCCGGCACGAAGTGGAACAAGGTCGGCGCCACCATGAGCCCGACGCTCCACAGAGCTCCGACCCAGACGGTGACGGTGAGGGCCTGCAGGTCTTCGGGGATGCGGTTCACGTGCTAGGGAAGCGCGGACTTCCCCTCACCGCGCGCCATGAAGCCTTGCGCCTGGCTAGAACCTATCTCAACATTCCTCACGTGTGCGACGGAGGCAATTTGGGATGCAGTTCTAGATGGCGGACACCGCCGTGTACTTGACGTACACAAGGGGGCCGACGGCGACGAAATGCACCCAAATCGCCCCGTCCCCAAGGGTTGCCGCCAAAACGGGCGTCTGCTGTGTTGCTCGTCCTCGCCGTGGGGCCTGCCACTGCCGAGGCCGAGCGCCTTGCATCCATCCCGTTTTGGCGACAACGCATCACGCGGGGAATATTGAGATAGGTTCTAGATGTACTTGACATCCAGGATCTCGTAGGAGCGCAGGCCGCCTGGGGCCTGCACCTCGGCCACGTCACCGGAATATTTGCCGATCAACGCGCGCCCGATGGGCGAGGTAATGGAGAGCTTGCCGCGCTTGATGTCGGCCTCGTCTTCCCCCACCAGCTGGTAGGTGACAACTTCCCCGCTTTCGGTG
>DASPUW010000405.1:0-2776 GCA_035622675.1 Burkholderiales bacterium
CGGTACTGATCATCGAATTCGTAGATCCGGACATCCTGCAAAGTGGCGTCGTACAGCACGCGCGCGACGTTGACGAAGCTCTCCTCGTCTTTGACCCATAGTCCCGACCGAAACGTCTGAGCCACCACGTTGCTGGTCTGCTCCAGGCGCAGCTTCTTCGCCGCCTGCTCGGAAAGGGGCACTAGAAACTCACCGGTCAGGAAGGTGGCGATGGCGAACAGCAGGCCGGTGCGCAGGAGCGTCCACGCCATATTCTAATCGAGACGCCCGAGGTGCGCATAACTGCGTACTCGGAATGAACGACAAGCTGCGCCAGCACGAAGAGAGTCCCAATCAGCGTCGCCACCGGCAGCAGCTCGTAGAGATGGCCCGGAATGCTGAGCACGACGTACGCTACTGCCGCAGCCAGGCGATAGTTCTCGCTCCCAACATCGCGCAGCTCGTAGATCAGATCGAAGAAGGAGAACAGCATGATCAAGGCGAGGACCACCAGCAGGATGGCGCCGATGATCTGGCGGGAGAGATAGCGGCGTAGGATCTTCATGCGCGACGTCGCCAGCGCAGGCGCAGACCATAGATGCGGCGGTACAGCAGCAGCGTTAGCACGAACGCCATCAGGACGTGCACAGTCGACACGCCGACCCAGAAACTGACCTCGCCTTTGGCCACCCACGACTGGAAGATGCTCACCAGGTTGCTGTACATGAAGAACAGGAACAGCGCGGTCAACATGTTGACGAAGCGGCCACTGCGCGGATTGACGACGGAAAGCGGCAGCGCGAGGAGCGCCAGAATCAGCGTCGACACCGGCAGAGCGATGCGCCAGGCCAGCTCAGACAGGTTGGGACGGGTCGGCTGCTCGATCAGCTGACGGGTGGGCAGCGACTTCTGGGTCGGAAAGAACGATTTGCTGCTCTCGCTCTGCTGAATGCGCATGGCGTAGCGTTCGAAGCGCTCGATGCGGTAGTCCGCCTGCCCCGGCGTCCCGGTATACCGCCGACCATTGAGCGCGACCAGAAGGCGGTCGCCGTTGCTGTCGAGCTCGGTGTAACCACGCTTGGCGACCATGACCCACTGGCGGTCTCCCTGCACCGAGTGCACGAATATGTTAGCGACCTGCGTGAGGTCGGAGGTCACCTTCTCGACGAACAGCACGCGATCGCCGGTCTTCGACTCTTTGAACACGCCCGGCGGGACGGCCGAAATGTCGTCGCGATTCTCGAGCTGATGGTAGTACTGCTCGGTCTTGCCAAGGGCCCAGGGCGTGAGGTAGAAGCTGAACCAGGCGACCAGCACAACGACGGGAGCGGCGTACAGCAGCACCGGACGGAACCAGGCCAGAAGCCCTACACCCGAGCTGTGCCAGACCACCATCTCCGAGTCGCGGTAAGCGCGCGTCACCGTCAGGAGCACGGATCCGAACAGCGTGCCCGACAACAGCACCGGCAGATATGCGAGTGCAGAGAAACCGAGCAGGATCAGCACGGCATCGGCCGGGATGCGGCCACTCGCGGCGAAACCCAGGAAGCGGATCAGCTGGGTGGTGAACGTAATGACCAGCAGAACAATGAATACCGCGATGCCGACCGCGGTGAATTCGCGCAGTGTGGAGCGCAGAAAAATCATGGCCGCGATGACCCGCAACCCGAGATGCTTTGACTTTTCGGCAGCGGAGACGTGATAATTCCTGTGCTTAAGAGGCTAAATATATTGATGAAAACAGGAGTGCGGCGTGGAATTTAGCACAAAAGCTGGAGGGCCGGAAAAGCACAAGACCGGATGTGTTGCAGTCGGCGTCTTCGAACAGCAGCGCGCAACCGAGGCGCTGAAGGCGCTCGATAGGCCTGCCAAGGGGTACCTGAGCTCCATCCTGCGGCGGGGCGATTTGAGCGGCAAGCTCGGTTCCACGCTGTGGCTTCACAACGTGCCCGGGGTGGCGGCTGAGCGCGTTCTGCTGGCGGGTCTGGGGAAGGAACCGGACTTCGGTCCGAAGGCGTTCCGTGAAACAGTGCGCGCGGCAGTACGGGCGATCAACGACAGCGGCACTTCGGATGCAATCTTGTATCTCGCTGAAGTGCCCGTGCCGGACCACGATGCCGCGTGGAACGCCTTGCAACTTGTCCAGGTGGCGGAAGAAGCCAGCTATCGTTTCGATCGCCTGAAGAGCGACAAGGACCGTCGGCCGCGTCGCGTCAAGCTCGCCGCCGGTTTTCTGGGCAAGCCGTCTCCCTCGGTGGTGCGTGCCCTCCAGCGCGGCACCGCGCTGGCGCAGGGCGTCAGCCTGGCCAAGGACCTCGGCAACCTGCCGAGCAATATCTGCACGCCCACCTACCTCGCCGCGCAGGCACAGCAGCTCGCCAAGCAGCACAAGCTCAGCTGCCGGGTGCTCGACGAAAAGGACATGAGGAAGCTGGGAATGGGTGCGCTGCTGGCAGTCACGAAGGCAGCGCACGAGCCGGCCAAGCTGATCGTCCTCGAGTACCGCGGCGGCCCGAGCAAACAGAAGCCCGTGGCCTTGATCGGCAAAGGCATCACATTCGACACCGGAGGGATCTCCCTCAAACCCTCTGCCGAGATGGATGAGATGAAGTACGACATGTCGGGCGCCGGCTCCGTGCTGGGTACCTTCAAGGCAATAGCGCAGATGCGGCTGCCGATGAACGTGGTAGGCATCATTCCGAGCTGCGAGAACATGCCCGGTGGACACGCCACTAAACCGGGTGACATCGTCACGAGCATGTCGGGGCAGACGGTCGAGATCCTCAACACGGACGCG
>DASPUW010000406.1:0-2187 GCA_035622675.1 Burkholderiales bacterium
TCCAACCGTTGCCCCATGTCCGCACTTCACGTCGTCCGCGAAAATCTCCAGCTGTGGTTTGGTATCCACCTGTGCCCGCTGGGTCAGCAGCAAATTGCGGCTTTCCTGCGCCGAGTCGGTCCGCTGCGCTCCGGGCCGTACCAGGATCTTGCCGTTGAACACCGCATGAGCGGCATCGCCAACGACGCACTTGTGCAGCTGCCGGCTGCGCCCGTGTGGCAACGCGTGATCCACGAAGCTGTGTGTATCCGCCAGTTGACGGCCGGAAATCAACGTCAGTCCGTCGATGTCGAAGTCGGTTCCTTCCCCCGCCTGCACGACCTGCAGGTTGTAGCGCGAGAGGCGCGCCCCCAATGCGACGCTCACGCTGCGGTAGCGGCCATCGCGCGCGACGCGTACCCCGCAGGTGCCGATATGGAAGGCGGCCGTGCCCTCGCGCTGCAAGCGGACATGACGAACGCTTGCGCCTTCACCGACGTGGATTTCACTGACCGCGTTGGTAAGCCCGACTTCGGCATGCAGAGAGACATAGTCTTCGACCACCGTGCAACAGCTGCCGCGCTCGGCAACCACCAGCGAGCGTGGGTATGTCGCAGAGCGCTCGCTGACACTGAGAAACAGTAGGTGGATCGGATCGCGAGCCTCCCGCTTGCGATCCACCAGCACTACCGCGCCGTCCCGCAGCCAGGCGGTGTTCACCGCGCTGAAAGCCTCGTCGGCACCGGAGACAATGCGCGCGAGTGCGCTCTGCACCTGCTCGTCGCGCTCACTCAGCGTGCGACCCAGCGGCGCGACCACCACGCCGCTCTCCGGGCGTATCGAGGAAAGGCCGGACGCAAACGCGCCATCGACAAAGACGAGGCGGCTCGCCGCCTCGGGGATCAACCACGGCTCGAGCGCGCCCGCGTCGACTTGGGCGGCTTGTCGGGGTGCCTCCAGCATGACTTTGTACAGCGGCGAAGGATCGGTAAAGCGCCAGTCTTCGTCGCGCGTGGTGGGAACCCTCAGCGCGTTGGCGCGCTCCAGGGCCCGCGCTCGCAGCTCGCTCAACCAGGACGGCGAGCTTGCCGGCGCTCCCGCCTGTCCCGGCAGCAGCCGTTCCAGGTAACTCTCCGCCTGCGCGTCCATGGCCCTCACGCCGCCTGTCGCGCCCGGTATTCGTCCGCCACCCAGTCGTAGCCGCGCCTCTCGAGCTCCAGCGCAAGCTGGCTGTCGCCAGTCTTGATGATGCGGCCCTGATCCATGACGTGGACGTAGTCCGGGGTGATGTAATTGAGCAGCCGCTGGTAGTGCGTAACCAGCACCATGGCGTTGTCCGGCGTGCGGAGCCGGTTGACGCCGTTGGCGACGATGCGCAGCGCATCGATATCGAGACCCGAGTCGGCCTCATCGAGAATCGCGAGGCGCGGTTCCAGCAGCGCCATCTGGAGGATCTCGTTGCGCTTCTTCTCGCCACCCGAGAAACCTTCGTTGACGCTGCGCTCGAGGAACGCGGGATCGATCTGCAGCAGCCTGAGCCTGTCCTGCACGTAATCGTCGAATTCCAGCGGATCGAGCTCGTCCCGGCCGCGCGCGCCCTGCACCGTGTTGTAGGCCAGCCGCAGGAACGACGAGTTCGTCACGCCGGGCATCTCCACCGGGTACTGGAACGCCAGGAAGAAGCCCGCGCGTGCACGCTCTTCGGGCGCCATCCGCAGCAGACTCTTTCCGTCGAACAGCGCGTCGCCGCCCGTGACCTCGTAGGCGGGATGTCCGGCAAGCACCTTCGCGAATGTGCTCTTGCCCGAACCGTTCGGGCCCATGATCGCGTGCACCTCGCCTGCGCGGACGGTGAGCTCGATGCCTTTGAGGATCTCGACGCCGGCGACAGCAGCGGTCAAGCCGCGCACCTCCAGCAACGCGCTCCGCTGCATCAGCCGACGCTTCCTTCCAGCTTCAGGCCGAGAAGCTTGGTTGCTTCCACCGCGAATTCCATCGGCAGCTGCGTGAAGACATCACGGCAGAAGCCGTTGATGATCATCGACACGGCATCCTCTGCGCCAACGCCGCGCTGCGCGAAGTAGAACAACTGGTCCTCACCGATCTTGGAGGTCGTCGCCTCGTGCTCGACGGTCGCGCTGCTGTTGCCGACCTGCACGTAGGGGAAAGTGTTGGCGCCGCACTTGTCTCCGATCAGCATGGAATCAC